>JAZSIP010000045.1:0-8840 GCA_045533915.1 Eubacteriales bacterium | reverse complement strand
ATAAAAAAGACAGCCGCACGTGAGCGGCTGCCTGAGATTGTAATGCGATGTCAAACTTTCTGTGCCCCTTTTAGGGGTTAAGCCTGTATTTGCCCCTTATAGGGGCTGTGCAAACCACCGGTTGAACCGGTGGTTTTGATTGACAATAACAGCAATTTATGATATACTTGTTTTAGTAAGATAACAAAGAAAGGATAAGCCCATGCCCGTACTTATGACACAACGGCTGATACTTCGCGCATGGCGCGAGGAGGACGCCAAAAGCTTATATCGTTTGGCTTCTGATCCCCGTGCTTCCGCGGCGGCAGGCTGGAGACCTCATAGAAGTCTCAAAGAAAGCCTTGCGGTCATAAGAGATGTTTACTCTCAACCTGAGATATACGCACTCGTTCTTCGTTCAACGGGTGAAATAATAGGAAGCGTAGGGCTTATGACATATCATAACAGTAATATCGGGCTATCAAAAACAGACTGTGAGATTGGATATTGGTTAGGTGTTTCTTATTGGGAAAACGGATATTGTACCGAGGCGGCAAAAGTGCTTATAAATCACGCGTTTGCGGATCTTTCCATGCAGCGTGTCTTTTGCAGTTATATTGAAGGAAACGTGGCATCTCAAAAGATTCAGCAGAAGCTTGGATTTAAACCGCATCATGTGAATAAAAACGTTTATTGGAATTCTTTAGGCGAAAGCAAAACCGAATACGTATCATGTATTTCGCGGCAGGATTGGTTTTTAAAGAATACGAAAAAATAATTAAGGAAGATTTTTTATGAAGATCAGAACGGTTAGGAAGAAATATGAAGATGTGGCGACACTTCCGCGTCCAAAGCATAAAAAACCTATAAGACCGTGGTTTATTCTTCGTGTGCTTATTCGTATTTTGTCCATTGTGGATATGTTTAAAACATCTTTTACTTATGAGACAGAGGGCGAGATACCGAAAGAGCCAAGCTTGATACTTATGAATCATTCAAGCTTTATCGATCTAAAAATAGCATCGCGTATACTTTTTCCGCGCCCGTATTGTATCGTCAGCACATCGGACGGAATGGTAGGAAAATCCTTGCTAATGCGTCTTATCGGTTGTATCCCAACTCAAAAGTACGTCACTGATATGACCCTTATCCGAGATATGAAGCACGTGCTGAAAAAGAAAAAGATAAGCGTTTTGATGTATCCTGAAGCAGGGTATTCCTTTGACGGTTGCGCGACAGCTTTGCCCGAAAATCTCGGAGGACTTTTAAAGCTGCTTGACGTTCCTGTGGTGATGATAACGACACAAGGAGCTTTTTCCCGCGACCCGCTTTATAACGGTCTGAGATTGCGAAAAGTAAAGGTAAGCGCCAACGTCAAATGTTTGCTTACGAGAGAGGATATAATCGAGAAGCCAAAAGAGGAATTGAACGGCATAATTGCAGATGCATTCAGCTTTGATAATTTTGCGTGGCAATATGAAAATAAGATCGAGATCAACGAGCCGTTCCGTGCGGAAGGACTTGAGCGTATTCTTTATAAGTGTGCCGCTTGCGGAGCTGAAGGAAAGATGCATACCAAAGGAACAAAGCTTTATTGTGAAGCTTGTAAAAAAACTTATGAGCTTGGGATCTTTGGCAGACTTCACGCCGAGAATGGTGAGACCGAATTTTGGCATATACCCGATTGGTACCGTTGGGAGCGCACTTGCGTTCGCCGTGAGCTTGAGGAGGGAACGTATTCTCTTGAAACCGAGGTAAGTATCGGAATGATGGTTAATTATAAAGCCTTGTATATGGTCGGCGATGGTAAGCTGACACACGGACAGGACGGATTTGTACTTGACGGTTGCGATGGAAAGCTTCATTACGAGCAAAAGCCACTTGCCTCATACGGACTAAATTCCGATTATTTTTGGTATGAGATCGGAGATATGATATGTATCGGCAACCGCGACGCGCTTTATTATTGCTTCCCAAAGACCGAAGGAGTTGTAACTAAGACCCGACTTGCTACAGAGGAGCTATTTAAGATAAAGGCGGCAGATCGCATAGCGCGAGGCAGAGCGGCACGAAATGATATTGAAGGAACAACGTAAATAAAAACGCCCCACTTGGAGATCTTCCAAGTGGGGCATTGCTTATAGCATACGCTTATTCAGGTTTGTTAACAGTTCCGAGAGCTTTCGGAAAAGAAGAGGGAAGAGGATCGCGTTGCAGATGATCTGCGTTGCGTAAAAGGTTATTCCTCTGAGATAATAAATACCGAAACGGTATAAAAAATTATCAAAATATCCCGAAAACAGTCCAACGTCCACAAGTGACGAAAGAACTCCGAACCAAGCGCTAAGTATAACGGCAATTGCTGTCAGTATCACACGATTTTTGACTTTTAGCCGTCCAAGTAACATAAAAATTATAGCAACAAAGGGCCAATATAAACAGTAGGATATTATCCAAGTGCCGAATCCGTATATAAGAGGCTCTATTGCAATAAAAACAAGAGTGGCAATAACTCCCGCGCCGCCGAACACGTAACCGAAGAGTGCGCAAAAAAGCGTGACGACCTCAATATTCGGCAGAAATGACAGGGTGAACTTTCCGACCTCAAGCGTTGCAGCCATAAGTCCAACCAGTACGATGCGAAGTATGAAATGCCTTATTTTAGAATTGTTCATTACCAAGAAATAGTGCCGATATAAATTATCGTGTCATTTGATATAGTCAAATCTTTTGCGCCTACCCCCGCGCTGACAAGCGTCATATCACCGTAGGTCTGCGTGGTCTTATATTGCGAAACGTCCTGATCCTTGACAACAGAGGTGAAAAGATAAACGTAAACGCCCGTAGCTGTATCCTGCTTAACGCCGCCCACCTCGGTCAGAAAGCCCGAAGCATCACAAGCATATGTAAGTCCCTTGGTCGTTTTGAGGTGATCAAGAACAGAGAAAAGCCCGTTGTCGATCTCAACGAGATCAAGATCGACCTCATATTCGGTTTTGTTTGTGTCACCGAGAACTATTTTGCAATAGCCCTTGACATTTTGAGAGGTTGCTTCGGTAGAGGATACTGTGGTTTCTGTTGATTTTGTTTCTTCCGTGTTATCAGTTTTTTCGCAACCGACAAAGACCAGAGAAATGAGACATAGCGCCATTAAAAGAGTTAATACACGTAAAAATTTTGTTTTTTTCATTTTGGTTTTCCTTTCATTTACCCAAAGTATTTTTACCAAATATCGATCGGTAGGCCTTCCGACTTAAAAGGCGGCACACCTTTATTACGGCAGTGGCTGCTGCGACGGCTTTTCACCGTACTTTCCCTACTTGAAGCGACCCGTGTGCAGTCGCTTATCGATCGCATTGACTATATTATTATATAACTAAAAGCTTAAAAAGTCAATACCGTATTACTTTTCTTGGCTTAATTAAAGAAAAGTAATACGGTACGTATCATTTGATATCAAATTCAGGGGGAACGTCAAGCTCGTGAGGAACGTACTTGCCGTCCTTTTTTCTTTGCTTGACACATTCCGTGAGGAGATATTCGATCTGTCCGTTTATTGAGCGGAAATCGTCTTCCGCCCACGCTGCTATCGCATCGTATAGCTTGGCGGACAGTCGGAGCGGAACTTGCTTTTTTTCCATAGCGTCACCGCGTATTAATAAAGGCTGCCCGAATTAACTATCGGCTGAGCGTCCTTATTTCCGCAGAGGACTACCAAGAGGTTAGATACCATAGCCGCTTTGCGCTCCTCGTCAAGCTCTATGGTGTTGTTTTCCGCCAGTCTCTCGAGAGCCATTTCTACCATTCCGACAGCTCCGTCAACGATCATCTTTCTTGCGTCAATGATAGCAGATGCCTGTTGGCGCTGGAGCATTACAGCGGCGATCTCGGTAGCGTAAGCAAGATAGGTGATACGAGCTTCGATTATCTCGATACCAGCCTCGTCAACACGCTCCTGAATCTCATTCTTTATACGGGAAGCAACGACCTCGCTCGAGCCGCGGAGACTTCCGTCGTCTGCAACTCCGTCGCCTGTGGTGTCAATGTTGGGCGCTGTGTCGTAAGGGTAGAGACGAACGATGTTTCGGAGAGCCGTGTCGCACTGAAGCGAGAGATATTCCTTGTAGTTGTCTACGTTGAATACCGCCTTTGCCGTGTCAACTATACGCCAGGTAACAGCAATTCCGATCTCAACAGGGTTGCCAAGGCAGTCGTTGATCTTTTGCTTGTTGTTGTTGAGGGTCATTATCTTTAATGAAAGCTTGTTGTTTACAACAGTTACCGCCGCAGCGTTTTTGCCTGTGAGAACAGTCTCGATAGTGTTTACGTCGCCGCTCTGATTGAGCTTTGTCTTAGCCGCGGGATTTACCGAGGAGCAGAAGGGATTGACTGCGTAAAAGCCCTCACCCTTGATAGTTCCAAGGTATTTTCCGAAAAGCGTAAGAACGAGAGCCTCTTGCGGCTTGAGTATCTTGAGACCGAGGTAGGGTATCCAACCGATACATACCCAAATAAGTCCTACGATGATAAGGGGAATACCGAAGCTTTTTCCCGTTTCGTCGCAGTACGCGCCGAATATGATGAGCGCGATCGCCAAAATAAGTCCGAGTGATGTGAGCAAAAGAACGCTCATACCGTGTTTTTTGTTTTGTAAGATCTTTTCTGTCATTTCTAAAAACCTCCTTAATGGTTTACATCATAATGATATCATAATGATATCACTTTGTCAAGAGGTTTTTGAAAAAAATTAAAAAAATTTGAAATTCAGACAAACTGCGGTTTGTCGGGGGATGCGTTCGATCCTTTCTTGAAAGAAAGGGTCGACCCCCAAAGAACTTCCTAAAAGAATTTTTAAAATAGCCATACCGTCTATGCAAAAACTTTCTTGCAAGTATTCATAATATACTTTTAGGAAGTTTTCTTTGCTTACTTTCTTTTTCAAAAGAAAGTAAGTCGCGTCCTCGCGTCCCCGACAAATAAAAATTTGAAATTTTCAACATATTTTGTGACATAAAACAAAGGCAAGTCATTTGTGACTTGCCTTTGAAAATATTTTATTTTTCAAGCAAAACGACCGAGTTCGGTGTCATAGTGAGAATTATTTCTCCGTTCTTTGCCGCAACATCGCCCATATTGTCGGCATCGTGAGCTTCGTCGAGCAGGAAGAGGGAATAGCAGTCCGCGCTGTTGCCGTCTAATTTGAGCGTAACGCTCTCATCTGTTGCTTCCGTATCATTTGTAAAGTAGGTCAGCATAATGGCTTCATTGCCGTCTTTAGCGGCAGCAACTGCATAAATATGATCAACATCGGAGTCGCTCTTTACGTGCTGTCCTATTTTGTAAAGCTTCGAGAAGAGCCAGAAAGGATAGTAGCCCTTCATCTTTTCGTTTGTGTAGAAATTGAAAAGACCGTTGAGGGACGCATTCTGTCTTGCATCGTAGTACATAAGCATATCGAGAGGATTGTTCTGTCCTACCGCCATCATAGCCGAGGTAAACGCCGCGCCCTTTATGGAGATTATCGCCTTTTTGGATTCAAGCAGCCCCTCTTTCCAGTTCTTTATGTAGTTCCACTCGTTGAGTATGCTTTCGGTCTCTGTGTAGCCGTAAAAATCAAGGCGTTCTCTTGCTCGCAGAATCCTTTTTTCGTATTCCGCGGTTTCGTTTTTGTAGGTATGCCACGAATAGAAATCCATTGGAACGTCGTGATCGCGCATATAGGTGAGAAATTCGTCGGTGCGCTTGTCAAAATGTCCCGTTGCAAAGGCAGGACCGCCTATCTTGAGTTCAGGGAAGCAGGATTTGAGGTGCTTCGCGGCTATCTCAAAGAGGGGGTGAAACTCCTCAAGCGGAGCATCCCAACACTCGCGTCCGTTTCCGGGCTCGTTCCAAATTTCCCAATACATAATATTGTGATGGAATCCGTCCGACCAACCGTAGTTGTAGTGACGGATAATATGCTCACAGATGATAGCCCACTTTTTGTAGTCCTTCGGGGGCTTCGAATCATATTTCTTAACGCGGTGGTCTATCTTCTGACCAAGACGGTAAAAGACCTCCGTCCCCGCTTCCATTATAATATCTGTGTATGCGTCTGTGCAGACGAAGTCATAGGAGTTGGGATCGTAAGGATCGGCGTCAAAATTCGGGAATATAGCAGTTATGTCAACGGTATGCTCACCGCCGTAGGAAGCGCAAAAAGAGGCATCGTGATTTCGAGCGTAGGGGATACCCGCTTCCTTGTATGCATCAAAGTTTCCTGAAAAAGGGAACATACGCGGACCTTTTACAGGACCGTTGTTTACCGAGTTCATAGGCTTGATTTTGCCTAAAACGTTATTAAATTCTACTTGTATCGTTGCCATAGGGATATCTCCTTTAACATTTTTGTTTATTATATAGCAATGCGTGTTAAATTACAATGCAAAAAATGATACGGATTTAACATTTTTGATACTTTTATGCAAAATAATAATACGTTTTATGTAAATGAAATAGACAAAGCTCCGCATTTTTTAGAATGCAGAGCTTTGCATGGCTGGGATAGCTGGACTCGAACCAGCGGAATGCAAGAGTCAAAGTCTTGTGCCTTTACCAACTTGGCTATATCCCAATATTTAGATTTACGATTTAACGCATTTGTTATTATACCACAAAACCTTTTATATGTCAATATTTTTTTGCTTTTTTATTTTCAAAATTAAAACATATAAATCAAAGAGAACCCCCAAGGCATTTGCCTTGGGGGATTTGTTAAAATTATTGTAATTTTACGTTATGTGAATAAATTACGCAACCTTAAGGAAGTAGAATCCTCTGTAGTGCGGGCACTTTTCGGTAGTAGTTGTTGAGATCTCAATGATGTTCTCACCCTCAGAAAGAGCTATCTGGATTCCGTACATATAAGAAGTATCTGCTATGTTCTCTACACCATTAACTTTATCCACTCCAGCCATAGTAGCTATTTCATCGCTGCTTGCAGGCTTGAAGGAAGCCTCGAAGGAATACTCGGTTGCTTTATCGGGATTTATGGTGAAGTTGTTTCCGCGTTCCTTGGTATCCTTAAGTCTCAAACAGAATACCATCTCGTAAACGCCTGCTTCAGTAACGTTTATCTTATAAACAAGAGTCTGATCGGTTTTTTCGGTGGTATAGTAGTGGGGAACTGCGTAATCCTTGGTATTACTTGTAGGTTTGTTGGAGAGTTCCTTGTCGTAGTCGCCGGACTTAACATAAATAGCGTTAGCAAAGTCAGATGCGAGTGTGGGAGAGAAGTAGAACTTATCATTAGTTCCATTTTTGTCTCCGTCAAACGAGGAAGTTTTCTCAACGGTATTGGTTAAGCCGTGAACGAGCTTTTGGTTATCAAACGCTTTTCCATTACAAATGGTACATACATTGTTATTGAATGTGTGAGCATGAGGTTCATCCTTATTACATCTCGTGCACTTCTTGTCTTTGTAATCGTGTCCGAGAGCATCGATATCTTTTTCTTCGGTTGCTCCGCATGCGCAAGTGCCTTTCTGTCTACCCTTTTCGGTACATGTAGCAGCCTGGAGAACCTGAGGATTCTCGTACTTGTGTCCGAGAGGAGCTACAGAAGAGGTAACTACCTTGCCGCAATCGCAAGTAGCGGTCTTCTCACCAAACTCGGTGCATGTAGGAGCCTTAGTCTGAACAGCATCGCCGTACTTATGAACGTGCTCTTCTGCTGTGGTTTCAGGAGCTTTGGTCGTTTCGGGGGTTGAGGGTGCGGGATCTTCTGTCTTATCGCAGGCAACGAAAACTGAAAGTGTCATTACCAACATTAAAACCAACGCGATACCGCGAATGAAGTTATGGTTTTTCATAATACAAAAAAACCTCCTTTTAAGTTTTAGAGTATTGCTCTATGGGAATATTATAGCACTATTTAATTAAGTTGTCAATAATATTGCTAAATTTTTTGAAAAAATCGCGTTTTTTGTGAAATCTCGACAAAAACGCCCTTGCAAAATTTGGCAAGGGCGTTTTTTTGATTATTTAGGTTACTTTTTCAAAGAGCCGGCGATACCGATGATACCGTCGATCATAAGCAAAACGCCTACGATAATGATCATAACGTCAAGTCCGTTACCGAACGCGAGCATCAGACCGACTACAACGGTAAGTGCGGGGAACACAAAGTCAAGGGCATTCTTTTTGTCCTTCTTGCAAACGTTTATAAGCGCGACGATACCCTTGATCGCGATAAGTATACCGAGAACGAGAAGAACGATCGCAGCCGCTACCCAACCGAGAACGAGTATAGCGATACCGATAACAAGGCTTACTCCGCCGCCTGTCCAGTTCTTCTTGATAAGGTCAAGAATACCCGAAACGATGAAAACGATTCCCGCGATAGTCATTGCCCAACCGATAGTTTGAGAACGGAAAATGATCAGAAGCAGACCGACGATGAGATAAAGAACAGAGGAGAAAAGCTCCGAATTTTTCTTGTTAGCCATAAGTAATTACTCCTTTCTTTTATATTATTGTAGGTATTATATCATATTTTTTTCGCTATTTCAACAAAATTCAACAAGTTTTTTCAAAAAATGCAAATTTTCGAGGAAACGCGCTTACGTTTCTTTCGCGATCCGTCAAAGAGGATAATATGAACCATATGGTTTGATTTCAAATTTTGATTTATCGGCGGGTTTGATTAGACGAAATGGGTAAACACGAACGAAACGATTACCACAAAACACCTCAAAACAGCACCCCCACGATGTCATCCTCGAGCGGAGAAAATATCACAGTGTGATGTTTTCGAAGCGAACTTTCAAAAACGTGTCATAGGTGGCACGTTTTTGAAAGTGCGAGCTTGCGAGCGGGATCTC
>JAZSIP010000118.1:0-12753 GCA_045533915.1 Eubacteriales bacterium | reverse complement strand
TTTTCATAATTGACCTCCTTCTATGTTTATTTTACTTGCGGTTGGCTAGACCCGCTTGTATTATAGCATAGAAGGTGTTTTTGTTCAACGGCAAAAGCCTCTACTGAACCACCCGCTTAGCGGGTGGTTTTCGGAAACCAACAAAAATACAGAGGACAGTTTCCTAAAAGGAACTGTCTTCTGTAAATTTAATTACGAATATCGGGGTCTACCTTATCACAAGCGATACAAAGCTCTGTACCTTCACGCGTGAAAACGTCTTTGAATACGACGTTCTTGAAATAGTCGTCGTCGCGCATACGTCTGAAATCAAGGGCGCAACCGTCGTATTTTGTTCCGGGTTCGTTCATTACTTCCTCGTCGCAGTGTCCCGCTGTGCCGTTGTAATGTATGTTTTCAAATATAACGTTTTCCATTGTAGCACCGCCCCAAGCGAACATCTTCTTTTTCTCATGGAATTTATGGATTGCATAGGTGGATATAGCGCTCATTGAAGTTCCGTACGCATAAACGTCGGAAATGTGAGAGTCTTTAAGCGCACCGCCGATAAATATCGTGCCGCGGTGTAGGGAATGTACGCCTCGAACGTTAATGTCATACGTTTCGCCGAGTATAGAAGTACGGTTTTTGAAATAGAGATTCTGACCGATACGAACCACACTTCGCGGACCGTATGTACCGCCCGAAGCCTTGATGTTTTCAAGTGTGATTCGGTACATCTTCGCGCCGTCCGTGTTTCGAAGCGCAACTACGGAATAGACGGTGTCAGCCGATACGTTCGTTATGGTGATATCGTGAATATCGCAATCCATTCCTTCTACGAGGAATCTCTCACGCTCTTTTGTGAGGGGGAACGCGGAAAGCGCGATAACGTCGTCTCCGCAACGACCCGTTATGTTGTTGATGTAGATATGAGAGCAACCGAGTCTAATATCTATTCCGTCCTGATTTGGTATCAAATTTCCGTTGAAAAAGCGCAGATCTTCAATACGTCCGTGTGTGCAGCAGACCTGATTTATTGCCCACCAACGAAGATTTATACAAGAGAAATTTTCCAAAACATAATCGCTTACGTTATGTAATAAAATAAAGTTGTTAAAGCGAATGCTGGGTCTGCCGTCCTTTTCGCTGGTACGCTCCAAAAGGTCATTTCCTTTGCCGCCGTCTAAGATTGCGTCGCCCTCACCTATGATCCTGATACCCGTCTGCTTTCCCTCGGGCTTGTTGGAGATTTCCGTATAAAGATTTTTATTACGGAAAATATTTTCATAAACGCCCTCCGCTAAGGTAAGGTGGCAGTCTTCAAGAATTATCGTGATATTCGAAGGGAGAAGGATAGACTTATCTATCACCCATTCTTCAAGTCCAGTACGGGCGCAAACGCGGGGAATACGAACCGTTCTTATCGGTCCTTTTTCGGCGGCATCAATAGCGTTTTATATCGATTTCGAATCGGTGTCCGCCAGAAAACGCGGATCGTTAGGTGAAAGATAATTTTCCATTTTAAGAGCCTCCATTGTTATATATTGTTGAAATTTCACTTTACTCAATTTTAACATATATAAAAAAATATGTCAAGTTAAAGACGGCTGAAAATGTTTTCAGAATTCGGGAAAACAAAAATTCTCCGTTTGTGAAACAAAATTTCTTCGTAGCATTGACAGACAAGTCGTGATATGGTACAATATAATGATAGGAATTTTATTTTTTATGCAAAGGAGGTGATATTTTGTCAGAAAACGATAAGAGCAAAAATTTGGACGATTTTTGGGATCTTTCCGACCTTGTCCCAAAGAAAAAAGTATATCCTTCTTCCAAAAAATCCGTCGATACCGTTGAAATAGAAATATCACCCTTGAACGCTTCCGAAAAGCAAGATAAAGATAATACAAAGCTTACCTTTTCGGACAGAGGAACTATCGAGAGAACCGTCACATATGACCGTAAGGAAGACGAAAAGACCTTGTTTGAATCCGTCGAGCAGTACAAAATGATCGAAAGTCCGATACACAAGGTGACATTAAAAAAGCATAGATGCGAGTATCATTTTTATAATGAATTTCGTAAAATGGCAAATGGATCGCACCAAAAAGCATCGATAGAAAGTGATTATACACCTTATTTTTCTTACGTTCCGCAATATGACCAACTAAATGATAAGCAACTCTCGTATTACCTGTGGTGGCGTAAAAACTTTGAAGAGGGAAGATATATAAAGACCGATTACAGCTACGTGCTTCTTTATATTTTTGAGCTTATAAATATCGGCGAAGCTATCGAACCGAAAAGAGCGCAGTATTTGTTGACGGAAATATGGAATACGTATCACGTGGAATTTCCATCTCTTGAGAGTAAGCTTTCGGCTTGGATATGCGATTACAGTCTTATCCACAAATTGCCGCCACCCGAGAACGCGGATAGCAGAATATTAAAAAGCGAATCATCGTTAAAGGAATTTTATATTTCTATGCCAAGCGGCGATCCCGAAAAATGTGTTCGTTCACTCATAAAATATTGCTCGGCATACGATTACAGAACAAGTAAATTTGCCACAGGTGAAAACAGATCTTTGTTTGATAAGCATATCTTTGAATCGCTTATATATACGTGGCGTAATTATAACGGTGGAAATGGTTTTCTCGATGGCTTTGCCATTGGGGATAGCAGAATGGTGCGAGAGGCTTATGCGGGAGCGCTTTGCTGTTCGCAGGAAAAATATAAGATCGAGCTTGAATATTGTTCGTTTTCAAGAATGAACGAATTGAGATATCATATCGGAGATATGGTCAAATACGCGGAAAACAAAATACGCGCGGCAATAGGAACTAAATCAAGACTTATGGTGTATAGCTCAAATCCCGAGCTGTATAAGATCATAGACGAATATTTTGCCCTCGCTCTTCCTCCAAGATCAAGAGTGCCAAAAAAGGCAAGGGAAAAGCAGGAGTATGACATTCTATACGAAACACCAAAAAAGGAATTTTCACTGAACGACGCAAAACGGATCGAAGAGGATTCGTGGGGAACAACAAATGAGCTCGTCACTGCTTTTGAAGAGGAGATCCAAGAAGTCCAAGAAGTCCAAGAAGTCCAAGAAGTTCAAGAAGTTCAAGAAAACTTTGAAAAAAATGCCGATATAACTCTCACAGATGCTTTGGGTGAATTGTTAAAGTTTGCTCTTGCCATAAAAACAGGAGATAAAACAGCACAGGATAACGAGGCAAAAGTGCTTGGAAAACTAAAGGATTCTATTGTTGACGAGATAAACGATATTGCCGTTGAGATCATAGGAGACATCTTGATAGAAGACGGCGCAGACGGTTACGAAATTTCGGAATTTTATTGCGATCTATTGTAAAGAGGTTAATATGAATAACGACACAAATATACAAAAAATACCAAAAAGAGTTTTGAATTCACTTTTACTGTCGGTATCGGCAGGCGTTGTTCCGCGTATGGGAGCGCCGTATATAGCGATCGGCAGAAAGGACGAGATATCCGCTCTTCTATCCGACCTCGAGCAGATAAACGAGGGCTGCGGAACGATGCGCTTTATAATCGGTCGTTACGGAAGCGGAAAGAGCTTTCTTATGCAGTTGATACGCGGATATGCTCTTGAACGTGATTTTCTTACAGCTGACGCCGATCTTTCGCCTGAACGCCGTCTGTACGGAAGCTCGGGAACGGGAGTGGCTACCTATCGTGAGCTTATAAAAAATCTTGCGTCAAAATCTTCTCCCGACGGTAACGCTTTGCCCAAAATAATAGCGCGTTGGATAGAGATGCTCAAGACCGATGTTATTGCATCGGGGGGTGAAGCGGAAAGCGATGAATTTGTAAGACGACTGAATCTTGCGGCGGCAGAGAAGCTCCGCGAGGTCGAATATATGGTCGGAGGCTTTGATTTCGCGCGTGTTATCACAGAATATTACCGCGCGTACATTGAGGGAAACGACGATAAAAAGAGCGCGTGTCTGCGGTGGCTCAGAGGCGAATACGCAACTAAGACCGAGGCTCGAAACACTCTTGGTTTCTCCGTGTCTGTAATTATCGACGACGATAACTGGTACGATTTCATAAAGCTGTGGGCTGTACTCGTTCGCTTTATGGGATACCGCGGACTTGTTGTCTTTATCGATGAGTGCGTAAACCTTTATAAGATCACGCACAGAGTAAGCCGCGAGAACAACTACGAAAAGATACTTTCAATGTTCAACGATACGCTTCAGGGAAGAGCATCGGGACTTGCCTTGATCCTTGGCGGCACACCGCAGTTTATGGACGATACGCGCAGAGGACTGTTCAGCTACGAGGCGCTTAGAAGCCGTCTTTGTGATAGCAGATTTGCTTCGGAGGAATACAGAAATCTCGTCGGACCTGTTATACGTTTGAAACGGCTTACGGACGAGGAGCTGTTTGCACTTATTTCAAGAGTAACAAAGCTATATGCCGCAAACTATGGAAAAGAGCCGCGTATCACGGAAGAACAGATGATGCGCTTTCTGGAACTGTCACTTTCCCGCGCAGGTGCGGATCAGATGATAACGCCACGAGAAATGCTCCGAGATTATATGACTGTTCTAAATATTCTTATGCAAAACGAGAATATTGTGTTTGAGGACGTTGTAAACAAAGCATTTGGAGAGGCGCTTCAGTCCGAGGAAAAGGACAGTGAAGAGCAAAAGGATCAAGGATCACCAAGAAATAACTATACGGCAAGCGATATAGAGTTTTAAAAAGTAAAGTTACACAAAATGCAATATTGGGCGTATTTTCTATTGGATAGAAAATATAACTTTAGTTACCCAAAGAAAGTGTGGTCGGTAGCTTTAGCTGTCCGACCGCTTTCTTCCTTAGAGAAAAGACTGTCAAATTTAGTTATCTACAAACAATTATTTAATAAATACCCCCTGTATTGCTTTTTCTTTTGCTTACTTTTCTTTTTCGCGAAAAAGAAAAGTAAGTTAAACAATCTACAAAAAAGGAGAAGAGATATGACCGAGGCAGATAAGATATTTGCTAAATTTCCCGAGTTCATAAGGGAATATATATATTCTCATTCGTGGGAAAGTCTGCGCGATATTCAGATAGCCGCCGCCAAAACTATATTTACCACCAATCACGATCTTCTTCTTACGTCATCGACCGCAAGCGGAAAGACCGAGGCGGCGTTCTTTCCGATCCTTTCGGAAATTTATGAAGCGTCCGCACAAAGCATATCCGTGCTTTATATAGCTCCGCTAAAGAGCCTTATCAATGACCAATTCGGTCGAATGGAGGAGCTTCTAATACAAAGCGGAATAAAGGTTACGCATTGGCACGGAGACGTTGCTCAGTCGCAAAAGAAAAAGCTTCTTGCCAATCCCGAGGGGATATTGCAGATAACCCCTGAGTCGCTCGAAGCTATGCTTATAAACCGTTCAAATGATATAAAAAGACTTTTCTGCGACCTTAGGTATATCGTAATAGATGAGATACACACGCTGATGGGCGCAGATCGAGGAAACCAGATAATTTGTCAGATCGCGAGAATGGAGCGTATCATAGGACACTCTCCGCGCAGAATAGGACTTTCCGCTACGCTCAGAAGTCCCGAACTTGCGGCAAAATGGTTGAGCGCGGGAACGGGCAGGGTGACAGATATACCCCGATTTTCCGAAGAGAAGAATCGCTGGCGGCTCGGTATGGAGCATTTTTATATACGTAATCAAGCGTTTGATCAAACCAAAAGCGCTACCGAAAAAAATGATGACGTAGCCCTGCTCGACACGGGATACGAATACGTTTACGATTGCGTAAAGGATAAAAAATCCCTTGTGTTTTCAAACTCGCGTGAGGAGACCGAATACGTTTGCGCAACGCTCCGTCAGATCGCAAAAAAGAGAAAAGAGAACGATATTTTCCTCATACACCACGGAAATCTCTCCGCATCATTGCGTGAGGAAGCCGAAATAAAAATGAAGAATGAGGAGATAATGGCGGTCACCTGTGCGACAGTTACAATGGAGCTCGGAATAGATATCGGCAGACTTGAAAGGATAGTGCAGATAGATTCACCGAATACCGTTTCGGGATTTTTGCAGAGACTCGGACGCTCGGGCAGACGAGGACAACCGCCCGAAATGATGATGGTTTTCCGAGAGGAAGAGCCACTTCCAAACGCTCCGCTTCCACAGCTTATCCCGTGGGGGCTGATACGGGCTATCGCGATCGTTCAGCTTTATATAGAGGAACGCTTTATAGAACCGCCAAGACATAAAAAAGAGCCTTTCAGTCTACTGTTTCACCAGACCTTGAGTATCTTAGCATCACACGGAGAAATGACCGCGGCAAAACTTGCCGAGACGGTCTTAAAGCTGCCGCCTTTTGAAAACGTTTCAAAGGAACTGTATAAGACCTTGCTCATAGCAATGCTGAACAGAGATATGATAGAGATGACCGAGGAAAAGGGACTTATCGTCGGAATGGCGGGCGAGAAATTGCTCTCAAGCTTTAAATTTTACGCCGTTTTCAGCGATAGCGAGGACTTCACTGTACGATGCGAGTCCGAGGAGATAGGAACGATAACAAATCCGTCTCCCGTCGGAGACCGCTTTGCTCTTGCGGGGCGCGTATGGGAGGTGCTTGAGGTAGACGTTCAACGCCGACTTATATACGTAAAGGCAGTCGAGGGAAAAATGGAGATATCTTGGCCCGGTGAATACGGCGAGATACACACACGCATTTTGGAACGAATGAAGCAGGTGCTTTGCGAGGATAAGGACTATCCGTACCTCAAGGAGAACGCAAGGAAAAGACTCGAGACGGCGCGCGCTGTGGCAAGAAATACGGGCATGACACAACGCTCTGTAATACATCTCGGAGGATATACGTGGTGCATATTCCCGTGGATCGGAACACGCTCGTTCAGAACCCTGCGAAAGATGATAGGAACAGTGTCGGCACAGCTCGGAATATCGGGTATGGACTTTGAGGGAAGCTGTTATATGACTTTCCGCATGGAAAAGGGAAGCGGAGAGGATCTGATATCTGCGTTGATATCGCGCTTCGGCTATGACGGTGTATCGCCAATGTCACTCGTAAATCCGACCGAATTGCCCGCGTTCGAGAAGTACGACGAATATATTCCCGCCGACCTTTTGCGACACGCATACGCAGAGGATAGACTTGATACAGAGGAAGCGGTAAAAAGACTTAAAGATATCGCAAGGGAATATTCGATGTAATATAAATGAAATACCGCCGTAGTATAATGTCTCGGCGGTGTTTTATTTTAAATAAAATGAATTGCACTATATATAAAAATGCACAAAAACATGGATAAATTTTTCACAATTTTATTGATAATTTTTTCACAAATTATATTGACAAATAATTAACGATATGATATAATTGTCACGATCGAAAAACTTGTCTAAAAAAGCGAGTTATTCAAAATAAAAGTGAACTAAAAAATGATTTTTTCATGAAAGGTGAATTTTATCATGGCAAAACAGAAGTATCAGATCGTAGACAGTGTAGAGGCACTGAACGAAGCGCTCATACGAGTAAGAGAAGCGCAGAAGGTATTTGCAACCTACACGCAGGAGCAGGTCGACAAGATATTCCTTGCGGCTGCATCTGCGGCAGACAAGGCAAGAATAAGCCTTGCAAAGACAGCCGTTGAAGAGACGGGTATGGGTATCGTCGAGGACAAGGTCATCAAGAATCACTATGCGGCAGAGTATATCTACAACGCATACAAAGAGACCAAGACTTGCGGCGTTATCGAAGAGGATAAGGCATACGGAATCAAGAAGATAGCAGAGCCTATCGGAGTTATCGCGGCTGTTATTCCCACGACAAACCCCACGTCCACCGCGATCTTCAAGTGCTTGCTCGCGCTCAAGACAAGAAATGCTATAATCATAAGCCCTCACCCCAGAGCAAAGAACTCCACTATCGCCGCTGCGAAGCTCATTCTTGAAGCAGCCGTTGAGGCAGGCGCACCTGAGGGAATCATCGATTGGATCGACGTTCCTTCTCTCGAAATGACCAATACCGTAATGAAGGAATCCGATATCATTCTCGCAACAGGCGGACCCGGAATGGTTAAAGCTGCGTACTCGAGCGGTAAACCCGCGCTTGGTGTCGGAGCAGGTAACACCCCCGCTATAATCGACGAGACAGCGGACATTCTTCTTGCCGTAAACTCTATCATTCACTCCAAGACATTTGACAACGGTATGATTTGCGCTTCCGAGCAGTCTGTTATCGTTCTTGAGAGTGTCTATGAGGCAGTTAAGGCAGAATTTGCGACCAGAGGCTGCTACTTCCTTAATGCAGAAGAGACTGAAAAGGTAAGAAAGACTATCATTATCAACGGCGCACTCAACGCAAAGATCGTTGGTCAGAAAGCACATAAGATCGCAGAGCTTTCGGGCGTCAGCGTTCCCGAGAATACGAAGATACTTATGGGTGAGGTCGAGAGCGTAGAGCTTTCCGAGGAATTTGCTCACGAGAAGCTTTCTCCTGTACTCGCTATGTATAAGGTAAAGACCTTCGACGAGGCTCTTGATAAGGCAGATAAGCTCGTTGAGGACGGCGGATTCGGACATACCTCTTCAGTATATCTCAATGAAATGACCGAGCAGGAAAAACTCGCGAAATTCTCGGCACGTATGAGAACCTGCCGAATCCTTGTAAATACTCCCTCCGCACACGGCGGTATCGGTGACCTTTATAACTTCAAGCTCGCTCCCTCGCTCACGCTTGGATGCGGCTCTTGGGGCGGCAACAGCGTATCCGAGAACGTAGGAGTTAAGCACCTCTTAAACATTAAGACAGTAGCCGAAAGGAGAGAGAATATGCTTTGGTTCAGAGCACCGCAAAAGGTTTATATAAAGAAGGGTTGTCTCCCCGTAGCTCTCGACGAATTGAGAACTGTAAGAGGCGCAAAGAAGGCGTTTATCGTAACCGATACCTTCCTTTATCAGAACGGTTATACCAAGCCGATCACCGATAAGCTCGATGAGATGGGTATTCAGCACACAACGTTCTTTGACGTACAGCCCGATCCTACACTTGCTAACGCAATGGAAGGCGCGGCTCAGATGAGAGCATTCCAGCCCGATACTATCATTGCGCTCGGCGGCGGTTCTGCTATGGACGCAGGTAAGATCATGTGGGTTCTTTACGAGCATCCCGAAGCAGACTTTATGGATATGGCTATGAGATTTATCGATATCCGTAAGAGAGTTTACACGTTCCCCAAGATGGGTGAGAAGGCATACTTTATCGCAATTCCTACCTCAGCAGGTACGGGATCAGAGGTAACTCCTTTCGCGGTTATTACTGACGAAAAGACCGGTGTTAAGTATCCTCTTGCTGACTACGAGCTCCTTCCCAATATGGCAATTATCGATACCGACTTTCATATGTCCGCACCCAAGGGTTTGACAGCCGCTTCGGGTATCGACGCGGTAACTCACGCAGTTGAAGCGTATGCGGCTATGCTCGCAACCGATTACACTGACGGACTTGCTCTTCAGGCACTCAAGAACATCTTTAAGTATCTTCCCAGAGCATATGATAACGGTCAGACCGATGTAGAGGCAAGAGAGAAGATGGCAAACGCGGCAACTATCGCAGGTATGGCGTTCGCAAACGCATTCCTTGGCGTATGTCACTCTATGGCTCATAAGCTCGGCGCGTTCCACCATTTGCCTCACGGCGTTGCAAACGCTCTTATGATCGAAGAGGTACTCCGTTTCAACGCAAGCGAAGCTCCTACAAAGATGGGTACATTCTCGCAGTATGATCACCCCCATACTCTCGCTCGTTACGCAGAGATCGCAGACTACCTCGGACTTGGCGGAAATACGGACGAAGAGAAGCTTGAAAATCTTATCAAGGCTATAAACGATCTTAAGGCTCGCGTTGGAATCAAAGCAACCATTAAGGAATACGGAATCGATGAAAAAGACTTCCTTGCACGTCTTGACGATATGACAGAGCAGGCATTTGATGACCAGTGTACAGGCGCTAACCCCCGTTATCCTCTTATGAGTGAGATCAAGCAGATGTATCTTAACGCTTACTACGGCGAACACGTTGAAGTATAATTAAAAATAATGGAGGAAACTGTAATGAAATTTGATGAGATATTGTTTCAAAGTCCCTATAAGACCATATACCGTGACGGAGACAAGACTGTTAAGGTCTTTGGAGAGGCTTTCACTAAAGCAGAGGTTTTGAATGAGGCGCTCAATCAGGCGCGTATAGAGGAATGCAATATAAACATTCCTAAGCTTATAGAGGTTACTAAGGTCGATGGCAACTGGGCTATCGTCAACGAGCATATCAAGGGAGAGACACTTGAGTCCTTGATGGCAAAGAACCCCGAGAAGATAGACGAGTATCTTGAGCTCTTCATAGATCTTCAGATGAATATTCACGCGCAGACTAGCCCCCTCCTTAATAAGCTTAAGGATAAGATGAATATGAAGATATCACAGGCTGATCTTGATGATAACTTGCGTTATGAGCTTCATAGCCGCCTTGAAGGTATGCATAAACATAAAAAGGTATGTCATGGAGACTTCAACCCTTCAAACATAGTTATTACTGAAGACGGAACTCCTTATATCATCGACTGGTCACACGTTACACAAGGAAACGCGTCGGCAGACGTTGCGAGAACGTATTTGCTCTTCTCACTTAAAGGACAGACAGAGATTGCCGATAAGTATATGGATATGTTCTGTCAAAAGAGCAATACCGAAAAGAGATATGTTCAGAAATGGCTTCCTATAGTTGCCGCATCTCAGTCGGTAAAGGGAAATCCCAAGGAAAAGGAATTTTTGCAGCGTTGGTTTAGCGTTGTAGAATACCACTAAGACCTAAAATATCCGCTCGCCTAACAAGAAATTTTGCAAAATTGTAAAAAGCTCTTGACAAGCGAGCGGATTTTGCGTATAATGATAGTATCTAAAAACCGATGATTAAGAAGAGTAGCTGATCGATTCGGATACAGAGAGTCGCCGCTTGGTGTAAGGCGATTCCGATATTTCAGTGAATGGACTTATGAGGGCGGTCGAACCCATTTGTCGTAAAGACTGTGGCAGTAGCAACCGACGGTGACCGAAGCCGTTATATTTCGGAGTCGTTATATGCGACACAGAGCGGATGCTTTGGCATCAATTCGGGTGGTACCGCAGGTTTATTATCCTGTCCCAGAAATCTTGGGGCAGGTTTTTTGTTTGGAGGAAAAATATGTTTATTCGTTCAAAACGATGGCGAGCTTTATTGTAATATAGAATAATAAACTTGTTATAAAAAATCATAATACGGAGGAAATATAAAATGAAATTAAACGGAGTAGATTTTGATACATATTTTAATAATTATCCCGATAAGAACGGATATTTTGGTAAATACGGCGGAGTGTATATCGACGAAAAGCTAAAGGACGCAATGGCAGAGATAACCGAGGCTTATTACTCGATATGTCAGTCAAGAAAGTTTATAGCTGAATTGCGCAGAATAAGAAAGGAATTTCAGGGCAGACCCACACCCGTTACACATCTTGAAAGACTTTCGGACGCTCTTGGCGGAAAGGTTCAGCTTTACGCAAAGCGTGAAGACCTTAACCATTCGGGAGCGCATAAGCTCAATCACTGTATGGGTGAGGCGCTTCTCGCAAAATATATGGGCAAGAAAAAGGTCATAGCAGAGACGGGAGCAGGTCAGCACGGTGTTGCTCTCGCAACTGCTGCGGCTTATTTCGGACTTGAATGTGACATATATATGGGCTCTGTTGATATCAAGAAGCAAGCACCTAACGTAGCGCGTATGAAGATACTCGGCGCAAACGTTATAGAGGTAACTCACGGCTTGAAAACTCTTAAAGAAGCGGTTGATGCGGCATTTGACGCATACAGTAAGGAATATAAGGATTGTATCTATTGCATAGGATCGGTTTTAGGTCCGCATCCTTTTCCGATGATGGTTCGCGACTTCCAGAGTGTTGTTGGTATAGAGGCAAGGGAACAGTTCATCGAAATGACGGGACATCTGCCGAGCGCGATAGTCGCGTGTGTAGGCGGCGGATCTAACGCGGCAGGACTCTTTGCGGGATTCTTGAACGATTCTGTTGATATTTACGGCATCGAGCCTCTCGGCAGAGGACCAAAGCTTGGCGACCATGCGGCAAGTCTTAAATACGGAACAGAGGGCATTATGCACGGCTTTAACAGTATAATGCTTAAGGATGAGAACGGTGAGCCCGCACCCGTATATTCGGTAGCAAGCGGACTTGATTATCCCTCGTCTGGTCCTGAACACGCATTCTTGCAGGAGATAGGAAGAGTAAAATACGACGTTATCGATGACGAAGAGACGATAGACGCGTTCTTCAAGCTTTCTCGCCTTGAGGGAATTATCCCCGCGATCGAAAGCTCCCACGCTGTCGCATATGGTATGAAGCTTGCAAAGTCCATGGAGCACGGCTCGGTTCTTATCAACCTCTCCGGCAGAGGCGATAAGGATATGGATTACATTATCGAAAATTACGGTATAAGATAAAATAGATAGTTGAGACAAACACTTTTAGAAAGTGAATGTCTCAACTCTTTTTTTATTTATCCTTCTTTAACGACTTTCTCGTCCCATCGGGATATTGAATGACCGTATTATCAAGCATGCCGCCAAACGAAAGGCGTATCTCCGCGATATATTCTTCGCGGAGAGCCTTTTGCTCGGCTAATTCTTCTT
>JAZSIP010000041.1:0-34647 GCA_045533915.1 Eubacteriales bacterium | reverse complement strand
TATACTGTTTCACCAATCCCTCCGTCATTTTCTTGCGAAAATGCCACCTCCCTTTACACAAGGGAGGCTCTTTGTTTCTTTGCGTTTGTATATTTTGCTACCTGAAGTTTTTTTAAGCCACTTTGTCAGCAAGCTGACGGTCATGTGTTCACACACATAACCGTCCTTTGTATTTGCTTTTGTTAAAACTAAATGGTTTTGCAAATAGCCCCTTTTTTGCTTTTTCTTTGGTTACTTTCTTTTTCGCGAAAAAGAAAGTAACTTCAATGCCATATCAAAGGCGTTGGTGGAGCTTGCTATACGGATATATTCTCGGCTTCGCATAGGTGAGAGAGAGAGCTTACGGAAGCTTTCTCCGTCCTTCGTGCTTATGCCGACATAGACTGTGCCTACGGGCTTTTCGGGTGTTCCGCCCGTAGGTCCGGCAATTCCCGTAGTTGAGACACCGATGTCCGCTCCGAGCCGCTCGCGAACGCCGCACGCCATTTCAATAGCGGTCTGAGCGCTTACCGCGCCGTGTGCCGCAAGAGTTTCTTCCTTTACGCCGAGAAGCGCGACCTTTGCCTCGTTTGCATAGGTCACACAGCCACCGAGAAATACGTCCGAGCAGCCCGAAATATCGGTCACTCTCTTTGCGATAAGTCCGCCCGTACAGGATTCCGCGCAGGCGAAGGTCATTTTTCTTTCGCGCAGAGCTAAAATAAGCGCGTTTTCGATCGTATCAACGTCGATGCCGTAGACAAATTTTCCTACCTCTGTCGCGCTTATGCGCGCGATCATCTCGTCGCACCTTTCTTTTGCGTGCTCCTCGGTGTCGGCACTTGCCGTTACGCGCAGACGAACCTCACCCTCCTTGCAATAAGGCGCGACGGTGGGATTCGTCGCCTTTTGCATAAGATCGCCCAGAGCCGTTTCGACGGCAGATTCGCCCATTCCGAAGATATGGATATTTCGGCTGACGAGAACACTGTCGCGGCGGGCTTTCAGATAGGGAAGTATCTGTTCGTTGAATATAGGGCAAAGCTCACTTGGAGGTCCTGGGAGCATAATGACCGTTTTTGAATCGTTCTCTCCGCCTGTGATAGCCAATGACGGAGCAGTTCCGTAGTGGTTTGGAAAAACGGTACAGCCCTCGGGCATCATAGCCTGCTTTTCATTGTTTTTGGTCATAACTCTGCCTGTTTTTGCAAAATATGAGCGAATGTATTCAAGAGACTCCTCATGCAAACGCAAAGGCTTTCCGAAATATTCGGCAACGGTCTCCTTTGTGAGATCGTCATACGTAGGTCCAAGACCGCCGCTCGTGATAACGAGGTCGGAGAGCTCAAGCGCTTCCGCAAGAGCGGCTTTAAGTCTTCTTGGATTATCTCCCACAGCAGTGTGCTTGTAGACCGATATTCCAAGCTCGGCGAGCTTGCGTGATAAAAACGCGGCGTTTGTGTTTACGATATCACCGAGCAAAAGCTCCGTGCCGACACAAAGTATCTCCGCACTGTGTATTGTATGTGACATATTTTCTCCTTTTAACGTTCAGGTTAAAGATCAATCTTTGTTTAAAAGACGAACTTCCATCTGCGGAAAAGGAACTTCGATGTTTGCTTTCTTAAACGCGTCATCGAGCTCCTCGTAAAGATCGCTCTTGAGAGAAATAAGATCGGAAGCCTTACACCATACGCGTATCGTGAATTCCATAGCGGAATCGTTCATAGCAGTCATACGTACAAAGGGAGCTGTGGGTTCTGTGAGTGCTTTTTCATTTGCTTCAATTACGTTGAGTATGGTCTCCTTGACAAGAGCAATATCCGAGCCGTAAGCAACGTCCACCGTGATGTCAGCGCGGCGGCGCTCTTCTCTTGAATAGTTAGTGATGACCGAGCTTGTCATAGTTCCGTTCGGAATACTGATATTTACGTTATCTCCCGTTTTTATGCGGGTATAGAAGATGCCTATTTCCTGAACAACACCTGAGTTTCCCGAAACATTGATAAACTCTCCAACCGCAACAGGACGGAAGATAAGGAGCATAATGCCGCCCATAAGGTTCGAAAGCGAACCCTGAACAGCCAAAGCGATAGCCGCGCCTGCGGTAGCGAATACCGTGATGACCGATGCCATCGGTACGCCCATGATCGAAACGATAATGATAATAAGTATGATATATAATGCTATCTTTATAAAATTCGCTATAAATGACATTGCCGTGCGGTCGACCTTTTCAAACCGTTTGCCGCGAAGTATTTTCTTGACCAATTTTATAAGGAACATACCTATTCCAAAAACGATCGCCGAGATAATAAGTCTGCCTGCTATGGTAACGCAAGCACTTGCAAAAGATTTAAGAATATTTTCAAGCCATTCCATTTTTTTATACCTGCCTTTAAAAATTATTTTGATACGTTAGTTTTATATTTTAAAATAAATTGCAAGAAGTTTTTTGCCGAGCTTTTTTCAAAAAGCGACTCGCGTTTCCGCATCATTTACTCAAGCAATTTTTTTATCATAGCGGTGCTTTGAGCGGCGGCTCTGAGAACCATTTCGGGATATTCCATATCAGCGTCCCCCGAAGCGTTATCGGATATAGCGCGGATTATAGCGAACTCTACTCCGTTTACGTAGCAGACGTGGCCGATAGCCGCGCCCTCCATTTCACACGCGACAGCATCAAAGGTCGAGTGTATCCAAGCCTTTTTGTCCGCATTGTTTATAAACTGATCTCCCGAGGCTATAACGCCCTTGACACATTTTATTCCGAGAGAGTGAGCTGCTTTTTCAATGTCGTCTGAAAGAGACGTGCTCGAGGGTATTTTAACTATGTTGATACCCGAGATAAGCCCCACGGGGTCTCCGAGAGGAGAGGTGTCCATATCGTGCTGAACGACCTCTGTGGCAACGGCGATATCGAGTATTCCGAGCTTATCGCAAAGCGTTCCCGCCACTCCCGTATTTATTATTCTATCTGCTCCGAAGCGAATTATCATAGTTTGAGCGCAAAGAGCCGCAAAAACCTTTCCAATACCGCACTGCGCGACAACAACGTCCTTGCCGTAGAGCTTTCCGCTTACAAATTCTATTCCGCTGACGGTCTCCTTGACCGCGTCCTTTACCTGAGCCTTAAGAGAATCGGTCTCAACGCTCATAGCACCTATAATTCCTATTTTCATATTAACCTCTTTTTATTTATATGCCGATTTCTTCGTATATTTCAAGCAGACGTTCTTCAAGCTCGTTTTTCCTTGTGTCAAGCTCGGCTAAAAGCACGTAATCTGTAGCCGCCTCGCCGTTCATACGAACGTCAAGCTCTTCAAGCTCGGCTTCTATTTTTTTGCTTTCGGCTTGAAGCCTTTCAATGCGTTTTTGCGCTTTTCTGGCGTCTGCCGCCTTTTGCTTGTTGAGAAGATACAGCTCTTTTTGACTGCTTTCCTTGTTCGCAGGGCTCGTTTCTCCGTTTGAGCTTTCGTCCGAAGCGCCGCTATCCTCATAGCGCTTTCTTTCACGCAAAAGCTCGTCGTAGCCGTTCCCAATCTTTTGAACGTGGAAATCGTTAGCGCCGCCGCCAACACGGAGATCGATAATGCGGGTCGCGAGCTTGTCTATGAAATATCGGTCGTGGGAGACCGTGATTATCGTGCCGTCAAAGGCTTCAAGCGCTGTCTCAAGTGCCTCGCGCGAGTCGATATCAAGGTGGTTTGTGGGTTCGTCGAGGATAAGCAGATTCATTTCTGAAAGAATGAGCTTTGAGAGTGTAAGACGGGCGCGTTCTCCTCCCGAAAGGTCGGAGACTTTCTTGTAAACGTCCTCGCCGATAAATCGGAATTGCGCGAGAGTGTTTCTTATCGTCAGCTCGGTAAGTGAGGGATAGGCGTTCCAAAGCTCGTTAAGGACGGTGTTCTCAGGTGAGAGATTTTGGTTTTCCTGATCGTAATATCCGATATTTACGTTGTATCCGCCCTCAATATAGCCCTCGGCAGCGACAAGCTTTCCGAGCATCAATTTTATCAAGGTTGATTTTCCGCAGCCGTTAGGTCCTACGATAAATAGCCTGTCGTTCCTTTTGACCAAAAACGAAAGTCCGCCAAGCAGTTTTTTACCGTTGGGATAAGCAAAGGAAACGTTTTTGACAGTAAGTACGTCGTTTCCACTTGCGATAGAGGACGAAAAGCGTATGCGGACAGGCTTTGGAGCTTCCTTTGGGCGCTCAAGCTTTTCCATTTTTTCAAGCATTTTGAGACGGCTTTCCGCGGCAACGATGTTCCGCTCTCTGTTCCAAGCTCTTTGCTGAGCGATATACGCCTCCTGCCTTGCGATCTCCTTTTGCTGATTTTTGTAATGCTTTTCCTCGATCTCACGGTCTATCTTGCGTTGAGCGACGCTCTTTGAATAACCGCCGTTGTATAGCTTTGCGCGGGTGTTTTCGATGAAAAGTGTTTTATTTGTCACTCGGTCGAGAAAATATCGGTCGTGTGATATGACAAGAATGCATTTTTTGTAACTTGCGAGGAAGCTTTCAAGCCAAACTAGAGTCTCCATATCCAAATGGTTGGTCGGCTCGTCGAGCATAAGTATGTCGGGCTCTCGGCAGAGCTCCTTTGAAAGAGCCAGACGAGTGCGCTGACCACCGCTGAGTGATGAGAACGGACGGTTCATCATTTTCTCGTCAAAGCCCATTCGCATAAGCGTTGAGGCGCATCTGCCTCTGAATTCAAGTCCGCCGTCTCTTATGAAGCGTTCGTTGAGAGCCGAGTATTCCTGCGCGATAGATTCCGCGCTGCGTTCTACGCTCTTTTCCTCGCGGAGCAGAGCTTCCAGTCCTGAAAGCTTTTCTTCCATTGACAGAAGCTCGGGAAAGGAGCGGTACATGACCTCAAGACAGGTCGCCTCGCCGTCTGTTCCCTCAAATTCGCAAAAGGCATCGTCCTGACGGAGTATGCCTATACTTTTGTCTTTTGAACGGTAGATCGTTCCCGTGTCGGCTTCATACTCGCCGAGTATCAATCGGAACAAGGAGGACTTGCCGCAACCGTTTACACCAACGATACCGATGCGGTCGGTCTCGTCGGCGGAGAAGCTTACGCCCTCGAGTATTTTTTTAGTCCCGAAGGACAAAGAAAGATTTTCTGTACTTATTGCTATCATTTTTTCGTCCTTTACGTTTCAAAGCTTGATTTTTACTTCACGCGCCACTCCGAGTATACGTGCCTCTCCCGATTCAAAATCGTCGGTCGTGAGGCGTATAGGGGAATATTCCTCGTTTTCGGGGAGAAGATAGATGTTCTTCTTTGAGCGGCGGAAACGCTTTACCGTTGCGCTGTCGCCACCGACAAGACAGGCGACGATATCGCCGTCATCTGCGTATTGCTGTTTGCGGAAAAGCACGAGTGAGCCGTCGACCATGCCTATATTCTTCATACTGTCGCCGCACACCTTCAGATAAAAGTATTCCTCGGTGTCGCTGACGTCGGCGTTCTCGTATCCGAGAAGTGTCTGATCGGTGATTATAGGTGATCCCGCGCGTATCTCGCCGATTATCGCGACACGTGTTCCGCCAGTCTGTGAGGGAGCTTCCTTTGCCCCCATCATATATTCGAGCGACACGCCGAAATAGTCGGCTATGCGCTTTAGTTTGTCTATCTTTGGTGTAGACCTGCCGTTCTTCCAATCGGTAAAGGTCGTGGCGGAAATGCCCGTTTCCTTTGATACTCGATAGACTGTCGTGCGGTGCATGGAGAGAAGATTTTCAAATATATCGTAGCTCATACTGCCCCCATTTGTAAAAAATATTTAGGAAATGCGAAATATATCTTGACAATAGTTCGGAAATCCGATATAATAATATCATACAGATAAATTATAGCGTATTTTTCTGTTTTTGTCAAGGAATTTATGCTTAAAGTTATGCGGAATTATCTGTAAAAAGCCGTATGTGCGGGCGGCGAATGAATTTTTTATGGGAGGAAAAGAAAATAAGAAACGAATGTGCAGTATCTGTCTGAGCTACAAATGCTTACCGTTTTGCCCAAACTTTGAGGGAGAAAGCGACGAGCTGGGGCGGCCTATCGGTAAGTGTTGTATTTGCGGGCGATACGTTTATTGGAATGAAGAAATAAAATTTACAGGGGAGCGCGCATATTGTGAGGAATGTGCCTCCGAATCAGAATAAAAGGATCAAAATTCGTGAGGAAATACGAATTATATTTAAAGAAAAGGAGGGAATAGATGACTGAAAAAAAGATCTCGTCGGAGGATATCCGCAAGGTTGAGGAATATTTAAAGGGATATTCGCTTAATCGAAAGCTTGTTGAACTTGAAAAATACGAAAAAGAATATTTCGGCGGTGATGAAGCCGAATGGGAACAGCAGGAGCTTCCCGCGGAGCTGCCTTTGGCAAGGATGAGAATGTTCGAGATACGCCATTTCGTTATGGGACTTGAAAATTGCGAGGAAAAGCTGTTGCTCTATTACCGCTATATCAAGGGCGAATCAATAGAAAATTGCGCAGAGCTGCTAAGTATCTCACGCAGTACGGCTTACAGAGTAAAGCAACGTGCTTTGAATATTGCCGCTGAGCATTATTTGAAAATGATAAAAGAGCTTGAGGTACAATAAATATAAAAGTACTGCCTGATCTCAGATCAGGCAGTACTTTTATCGTTATATTTTGTATGATTCCAAAAAGCTTTTTGCAAGTTTTTCGAGAAGCTCGTCTGCGTGTGTTATTGAGTATTCGACCGACGGCGCGATATCCGAGAGAGTATAGATATCGGCAATGCCGAGCGATAAAAGTTCATTCTTATTTCCGTCGATACAACCGACTAAGCAATAAACGGGAACGCCGTGTTTTTTTGCCGTGCCAGTTACTCCGCTAATGGCTTTTCCGTATAGGCTTTGCGCATCGATCTTACCCTCACCCGTGATGATTAGGTCCGCATCGGAGATAACCTCGTCAAAGCGGACGGTATCAAGCACCGATTCAATTCCCGACCGTATCTTTGCATTTAGAAAAGCTAGTAAAGGTGAAGCAAGACCGCCGCCTGCGCCACAACCCTCTATACTTGCAACATCTTTTCCGCATTTTTCTTTGAGCAGGGAAGCGTAGTGAAGCATTCCGCTCTCCATTTTGTCAAGCATAGTGTCGTCCGCTCCCTTTTGTCTGCCGTAGACGTAGGTCGCGCCCGTACTGCCGCAAAGAATATTCTTTACGTCGGTCGCGATAATAAATTCGCAACCGTAAAGCCTTTTGTCAAGGTGAGAGATATCGATATCACAAATTCGGTCAAGCGTAGCACCCGTGGGAACAAAGCTTTTTTTGTCCTCGTCCGAAAATAGCGCGCCCAAACAAGAGAACATACCGCAACCGCCGTCGTTAGTTCCGCTTCCTCCGACCGTTAGCATAATGCTTCTATATCCTCGGTCAAGCGCGTCGAGTATCAGCTCGCCAACGCCGAACGTGGTAGCCAAGGACGCGTTTCTTTCATTTTCAGGTGTGAGCGTAAGCCCTGCGGCTCGCGCCATCTCGATTATTGCTGTGTTTCCGACTGCTCCGTACTGCGCAAGTACTTTTTTGCCGTTCGTCGAGGTGACCTCAAGAGATATGCGTTGATCCTCTCGCGTAAGTGCGTCAAGCGTACCCTCGCCGCCGTCGGCGATAGGAGAAATTACGGTGATAAGCTCGATGTCTTTTTCGACAGATCTTTTCAAACCCTTTTCGATAGCTAATGCCGCATCTTGCGCCGAAATACTGCCCTTAAAAGAATCGGGAGAGATGACTATTTTAAATCTTTTGCGTTTTGTGTTCATACCTGTCTCAAATTGTATTGTTTTTCTCTTGCTTAATTTTTTGTTGAACAAAAAATATAGATATACCCCATTAAGCGTTTTCTTTTTGCTTACTTTTTGTTGAACAAAAAATATAGATATACCCTATTAAGCGTTTTCTTTTTGCTTACTTTTTCTTTTTCAAAAGAAAAAGTAAGTTAAACCTCGGCAATCACCTCTACCTCAACGAGAGCACCCTTGGGGAGATCCTTTACAGCCACGCAGCTGCGCGCGGGCTTTGCGGTGAAGTATTTTCCGTATATTTCGTTGAATGCCGCGAAATCCGAGATGTTTGCGAGGAAGCAGGTGGTCTTGACTGCCTTTTCGAACGAAGAGCCTGCGGCGGTGAGAATAGCGTCAAGATTCTTCATTACCTGCTCGGTTTGAGTTACGATATCGTCGCCAGCGAGAGCGGCGGTTGCGGGATCGAGAGCGATCTGACCCGAGGTATATACAAGACCTCCGCAGACAACAGCCTGAGAGTAAGGACCTATTGCGGCGGGAGCGTTGTTAGTAGCAATTTTTTTCATAATTTAACTCCTTTACATAAGCTTAAATCCAAAATCGGTAAGAGCTTTCTTAATAGTTTCGATATGCTCGAAGTTACGTGTTTCAAGCGCTATACGCAGATAACAACCGTTTACGTCCGAGCCCTCATTAGCGCGCTCGTGGTGAACGGATATAACGTTTCCGCCCATATCCGCGATAATTCGCGAAACGTTCTTGAGCTGACCTGGCTTGTCAACAAGCTCGATAAGAAGCTGACAGGTTCTGCCCGACATAAGAAGTCCGCGGTTGATAACGCGCGAAAGGATCGTAACGTCGATATTACCGCCTGAAAGCAGACAAACCGTCTTTTTGCCCTTGATATCTACCTTGCCGAACATAGCTGCGGCAACGGCGATAGCGCCCGCGCCCTCGGTAACGAGCTTGTGCTGCTCCATAAGAGCGAGTATTGCCGCGGAGATCTCGTCGTCGGTGACGGTCACGATATCGTCAACGTACTCTCGGCAGAGCTCATATGTAAGGCTGCCGGGACATTTTACGGCAATACCGTCGGCAATAGTTGAAACGCTCGGAAGCGTTTCTATCTTTCCGTCGTGAATGGAGTTGACCATAGACGGCGCGCCGCTTGCCTGAACTCCGTAGACCTTTACGTTGGGATTGAGAGTTTTTATCGTGTAAGCGATACCCGAAATAAGTCCGCCGCCGCCAACGGGAACGATGACTGCGTCAAGATCGGGGATCTGCTCCGCGAGCTCAAGCGCGATAGTGCCCTGACCTGCGATAACGTCCTCGTCATCAAATGGGTGGATAAAGGTGTATCCCATCTCGTCACGGAGAGAAAGAGCCTTTTTGTAAGCGTCGTCGTAAACGCCTTCAACAAGGCAGACCTCAGCGCCGTAGCTCTTTGTAGCCTCTACCTTTGAGATAGGAGCGCCGTCGGGCAGACAGATGACTGCCTTGATGCCGTTCTTCTGAGCCGAGAGAGCAACGCCCTGCGCGTGATTTCCCGCGGAGCAGGCAATAACGCCGCGAGCTTTTTCCTCGGCGGAAAGACGTGACATTTTGTAGTAAGAGCCGCGAACCTTAAATGAACCCGTGATCTGAAGATTCTCGGTTTTCAGATAGATCTCGGCGTCGCTTCTCAGCTTTGGAGCGTAGATGACGTCGGTCTTTCTGATTATGTTTTTTAACGCGTAGCTTGCGCGGTAAACGTTGTCAAGTGTTAGCATATTTGTGAAAATGCCTTTCTTTAAGTTTTTAGAATTTACAAAAGACTGTCGATGAATTGTTCAGCCGCTCTTGCCGAACGGTGTCCGCGCTTGAGAGCGAAGGCTTCCGCTTCGCGTTCAAGCTCTTCGGCAGGAATATCAACTCCGTTGCGCTCAGCAAGTTCGTGAACTATATCGAGGTAAAGCTTCTTTTCGGGCTTTGCGAAGAGAATAGACAGACCGAAACGCGCGGAGAGCGAGAGATTTTCCTGAATCGTATCGTTTCTGTGAAGCTCGTCTCCCTCACGGTCCGAGAAGGTCTCACGGACGATATGACGGCGGTTGCTCGTTGCGTAAATGACCGCGTTTTTGGCACGGGCTGACGCAGAGCCCTCGAGCGTTGCCTTAAGCATACTGAAGCTGTCGTCGTTTTTGTTGAAGGACAGGTCGTCGATAAAGATTATAAATCGGAGCGGATTGTCGTTGATCTCGCCCATGATCTTCGGGAGAAGAAGAAGCTGGTTCTTTCTTATTTCGATAAGGCGCAGACCGTCCTCGAAAAAGTGGTTTGCGACCGCTTTGACAGTCGAGGATTTTCCCGTTCCCGCATCTCCGTAAAGGAGAATATTTGCCGCGGGCTTACCACATAGGAACATTTCGGTGTTGTGTACCACCTTTTGTCTCTCCTCGGCATAGCCAATAAAGGAATCAAGAGAGGTCTTATCCGCACTTGCGATGGGGAGAATAGTTCCGTCGTCATCGACCGAGAACATTCCGTGAGCCGCGAAAATACCGTATCCGTACTTTTCGATATTCGAAATTCTGGACATATATTCCGCAAAAAGATCTGCTTTTTCCGAATCAAATGAGTGCACGTAATTTTTGTGACCCATATCGGCGGAAAAGTCGTCGGGAGTGAGCGTGGCAAACTCCGAGATCGCATTGAGCTCGTATTCAACGGCTCTTGCTACGTGAGGATTTACCGTTTCTTTTTTTCCGATGGCGCGGACGTAAACGTTCTCGTCCTCAAATGCTATTCTGCGGACACAGTCGGTAAGATCAGCGCCGCCTATGTATATCTCATTTATAAATTCTCCGTATGCGCGCTCCTTTGCGGCAGAGCCCGTCTCCTCGTTACAGTAGTTGAAGAAGAGGGAGAATAAAGGCGTTTTTCTTATTCCGCTGAAAACGGCGAGAGAAGAAAGCCTTTTATATATCGTACAGATATCAGCCATTTTTAAGCCTCAAAGATTTTCGATGATCTTGTCGGTGATCTCAGTTGTGGACAGATATTCGCCGCCGTGAGCGATATCAGCCGTGCGGTAGCCCGCTTCAAGTACCTTGTCGACCGCGTTTACGATGCAATCGGATTCTTCTTTGAGATCAAAGGAGTAGAGAAGCATCATAGCGGCAGAGAGGATCGTGGCGATCGGATTTGCCTTGCCCTGACCCGCAATGTCGGGAGCAGAGCCATGGATAGGCTCGTAAAGACCTCTCTTTGTGTTGCCGAGAGACGCGGAGGGAAGCATACCGATAGAGCCCGTGATCTGCGACGCTTCGTCCGAAAGGATATCTCCGAACATATTCGACGTAACTATAACGTCAAACTGCGCGGGATTGCGGACGAGCTGCATAGCCGCGTTGTCAACGAGCATATCTACGCACTCAACGTCGGGGTACTGCTCAGCCATCTCGTGAACGATCTTTCTCCAGAGTCTTGAGGACTCAAGAACGTTCGCTTTGTCGATGCTTGTGAGCTTTTTATTTCTCTTGCGAGCAGTTTCGAAAGCGACCTTTGCGATACGCTCTATCTCCATACGGCTGTAACATTCGGTGTCGTATGCCTCCTCGCCGTATTTGCCCTCGCGCATTCCGCGTTCGCCAAAGTAGATGCCGCCCGTAAGCTCACGGACGATCATAATGTCAAAGCCGTTCTCAACAATATCCGAGCGGAGAGGGCAGTCGCCCTTGAGCGCGGGATAAAGCTTTGCGGGACGAAGGTTGGTGAAGAGTTCCATAGCCGCGCGGATGCCGAGAAGTGCCTTTTCGGGACGGATATTTCCGGGGAGAGTGTCCCACTTCGGTCCGCCGACAGCTCCGAGAAGTACACTGTCGGAAGCAAGACAGCCGCTGACAGTATCCTCAGGAAGCGGAATGCCGCAAGCGTCAAGTGCCGCTCCGCCTATGAGATAGGGCGTGAATACAAATTCGTGTCCGTATTTCTTGCCTACCTCTTCCATTACGCGAACAGCACTGTCAACTATCTCAGGTCCAATGCCGTCGCCCTTTAATAATGCTATATTGTATTTCATTATAATATCTCCTTATTTTTTCTCAGAAACTTTCTTGAAAGAAAGTTTCCAAGACCTTCAAAGAACTTCTTCAAAGATTTTTTCAATGCCTGTTTTGAAAGTTTTTTGGAAAGAGTTTGAGAAAACCTTTTTTTCAAAAAAGGTTTTCTCAACGCGTTCTTATTTTATATCGCCTTTTTTGATAGACTCTACAAGTCCGCCGTTTTCGATTATCTTCTGAATGAAAGCGGGGAAGGGTTGCGTTTTAAAGGATCTACCTGTTGTACGGTCATAGATGATACCAGCGTCAAGGTCGGCTTCAACGGTATTGCCGTTTTCGATAGCCTCTGCCGCTTCGGGACATTCGACGATCGCAAGACCGATGTTTATCGAGTTGCGGTAGAAGATACGAGCAAAGCTCTTTGCGATAACGAGAGATATACCGCTTGCCTTGATCGCGATAGGCGCATGCTCACGCGAAGAGCCGCAACCGAAGTTGTAGCCCGCGACCATAATATCGCCTGCCTGAACCTTGTTTACAAACTCTTTGTCAAGGTCCTCCATACAGTGAGAAGCAAGCTCCTTGTGGTCACTCGTATTGAGATATCTTGCGGGAATGATAACGTCGGTATCGACGTTGTCTCCGTATTTTATTACTTTACCTGTGAAATTCATATGCTTACTCCTTTACGATATCCTTAGGATCGGCGATCTTACCCGCGATCGCACTTGCCGCCGCTACCGCGGGGCTTGCGAGGTAGACCTCGCTCGTAACGTCGCCCATACGTCCGATAAAGTTACGGTTGGTGGTCGCAACGGCGCGCTCGCCAGCCGCAAGTATTCCCATATAACCGCCAAGACAAGGTCCGCAGGTGGGAGTAGAAACTACACAGCCTGCCTCAACGAAGATCTTGAGAAGTCCGTTTTTCATAGCTTTGAGGTAGATATCCTGAGTTGCGGGAATGATGATAGCGCGAACATTTTTGGCAACTTTTCTGCCCTTGATGATCTCTGCCGCCTCGGCAAGATCCTTGTAGTGTCCGTTTGTGCAAGAGCCGATAACGACCTGATCGATCTTAACGTCGCCGATCTCGTCAAAGGTCTTTGTATTTTCGGGGAGGTGGGGGAATGCGACTGTAGACTTGATAGCCGAAAGATCTATTTCGATGACCTCGTCGTAAACCGCGTTATCGTCTGCCTTGTAGGAAACGATCTCGCGGTCAGAGCGCTCCTTGACGTATTTGATGGTCTCATCGTCTACTTCAAAGATACCATTCTTTGCGCCCGCCTCGATCGCCATGTTGCAGATCGTAAGACGGTCGAAGATAGAGAGGGAAGCAACGCCCTCGCCCACAAATTCCATTGAGCGATAAAGAGCTCCGTCAACTCCTATCTTTCCTATGATGTGCAAGATAACGTCCTTGCCCGAAACGTATTTGTTGAGTTTGCCTTTAAGCACGAACTTTATAGCCGAGGGAACTTTGAACCACGCCTTGCCCGTAGCCATTCCGCAAGCCATATCGGTAGAACCGACACCCGTCGAGAATGCGCCGAGAGCACCGTATGTGCAGGTGTGAGAGTCCGCTCCGATAACTACGTCACCTGGGACTACAAGTCCTTTTTCGGGAAGAAGCGCGTGTTCGATTCCCATACGTCCAACGTCGTAAAAGTGAGTGATCTCCTTGTCGTTGCAGAAATCGCGGCACATTTTGCACTGAACTGCCGCCTTGATGTCCTTGTTGGGAGCAAAGTGGTCCATTACCATTGTGACCTTCTCCTTGTCGTAGACTCCCTCAACGCCGATCTTCTCGAACTCCTTTATCGCAACGGGCGAGGTAATGTCGTTTCCGAGAACTCGGTCGAGATCAACAAGGATAAGCTGTCCCGCCTCGACGCTTTCAAGTCCTGCGTGCGCGGCGAGTATCTTTTGTGTCATCGTCATTGACATAATTAAATCTCCTTTTTTGTTTTTTCTCAGAAACTTTCTTGAAAGAAAGTTTCCAAGACCTTCAAAGAACTTTCAAACAAAAGTGGTAAAAACTCCTTTTGAAAGTTTTTTGAGGATTCTTAAGGAACTTTTTTTCAAAAAAGTTCCTTAAGCGCGTCCTCATTGTTTATTTGTTAATTATCGCGCCCTTGTCGGCAGAGCTTACCATGGAAGCGTAGCGCTTGAGGTAGCCTGTGATCTCGGTCTTACGCTTAATGGGCATTTCTTCGCGGCGACGCGCGAGTTCTTCGTCGGAGACTTTAAGCTCGATCTTATACTCGGGAATATTGATAGAGATGATATCTCCGTCCTTAACGTAAGCGATAGGACCGCCGCTGACTGCCTCGGGAGAGACGTGACCGATAGACGCGCCGCGGGTAGCACCCGAGAAACGACCGTCGGTGATAAGAGCAACGTCCTTGTCAAGTCCCATACCCGCGATAGCGGAGGTGGGGGAGAGCATTTCTCTCATACCGGGTCCTCCGCTCGGACCTTCATAGCGGATAACTACAACGTCGCCCTTCTGGATCTTTCCTGCCCAGATAGCTTCGATAGTTTCTTCCTCGCTCTCGAATACCTTTGCGGGACCTTCGTGAACGAGCATTTCAGGAGCTACCGCGCTTCTCTTAACTACACAGCCGTCGGGAGCGAGGTTACCCTTAAGAACTGCGATGCCGCCCGTCTTACTGAACGCAGTGTCAACGGTACGGATAACGTTCTCGTCACGGTTTTTTGCGTTTGCTATGTTTTCAGCCATAGTCTTGCCCGTGCAGGTCATAACAGACGTGTCAAGGAGACCGAGCTTGTCGATCTCGCGGAGAACTGCGTAAACACCGCCCGCTTCGTTGAGGTCTTCCATATAAGTAGGACCTGCGGGAGCGAGATGACAGAGGTTAGGAGTTTTTTCGCTTATGCGGTTGACTTCTTCAAGGTCAAACTCAACACCGCACTCGTTAGCGATAGCGGGGAGGTGGAGCATACTGTTAGTCGAGCAACCGAGAGCCATATCGGCGGTGATAGCGTTTTTGATAGCCGCCGCGGTCATAATGTCACGCGGACGGATATTCTTGCGGACGAGCTCCATTACCTGCATACCCGCGTGCTTAGCGAGTTGGATACGAGCCGAGTGAACGGCTGGGATAGTGCCGTTGCCCTGAAGTCCCATACCGAGAACCTCGGTAAGACAGTTCATCGAGTTTGCGGTATACATACCCGAGCAAGAGCCACAGGTGGGACAGGTCTTGCACTCGAATTCATTAAGCTTTTCGTCGTCGATGCTTCCTGCGTGGTAAGCACCGACAGCCTCGAACATACTCGAAAGACTTGTCTTTTTACCGCCTACGCGTCCTGCGAGCATAGGACCGCCGCTGACGAAAACGGTGGGGATATTGAGACGCGCCGCAGCCATAAGGAGACCGGGTACGTTTTTGTCACAGTTGGGGATCATTACCATACCGTCAAAGCCGTGAGCCATTACCATAGCCTCGGTCGAGTCGGCAATAAGATCGCGGGTAACGAGAGAATACTTCATTCCCACGTGACCCATAGCGATACCGTCACATACGGCGATCGCTGGGAACATAATGGGCGTACCGCCCGCCATAGCGATACCGAGCTTAACCGCTTCGGTGATCTTGTCGAGATTCATATGTCCCGGAACAATTTCGTTATAAGAGCTGACAACTGCGATAAGAGGCTTTTGCAGTTCCTCCTCCGTAAGACCGAGCGCGTTGTAAAGCGAACGGTGGGGAGCGTTATTGCAGCCATTTACAACTGTATCTTTTATCATTTTCGGATTTATTCCTTTCATTAAAGTTTGGAATTTTTGTTGAATATCAGGAGTTTAATATAGATTTGAAAAAACTTCTTGCCAATGTTTTTCCTTTGCTTACTTTTTTTAAAATAAGGGGAGTTTAATATGGGTTTGAAAAAAACTCTTTTTAGTGTTTTTTCTTTGCTTACTTTCTTTTTTTCAAAAAAGAAAGTAAGTGTGTCTTTTACGGCACATGGGGTTGTTGCATAAATGCCACAACCCCAATACGTGCGTCTGTATATGATAATCCAGAACAGGCGCAGAGATCAGTTGTTGATCAGCTTATCCTCATCGCTCCAGCTGTAAAGCTTACGGATATCCTTGCCCACAACCTCGGAAGGATGCTCGGAAGCGATCTTACGCATAGCGTTGAAGTGTACCTGCGCGCCTGCATCGGACATATCGAGGAGGAATTCTTTTGCGAAAGTACCGTCCTGAATGTCCTTAAGGATCTTCTTCATTGCCTTCTTTGTGTCCTCGGTGATGATCTTAGGACCTGTTATGTAGTCACCGTACTCAGCGGTGTTGGAGATAGAGTATCTCATACCCTCGAAGCCGCTCTGGTAGATGAGGTCAACGATGAGCTTCATCTCGTGGATACACTCAAAGTAAGCGTTTCTGGGATCGTATCCTGCCTCGGTAAGAGTCTCGAAGCCTGCCTGCATAAGACCGCATACCCCGCCGCAGAGAACTGCCTGCTCACCGAAGAGGTCGGTCTCGGTCTCGGTGCGGAAGGTAGTCTCAAGACCGCCTGCACGAGCACCGCCGATTCCGAGCGCGTAAGCAAGTCCGATGTCGAGAGCGTCGCCTGTTGCGTCCTGCTCAATAGCGATAAGGCAGGGAACACCCTTACCAACCTGATACTCACTGCGAACGGTGTGACCGGGTCCCTTGGGCGCGATCATAATAACGTTTACGTTCTTGGGGGGCTTGATGCAGCCGAAGTGAATGTTGAAGCCGTGCGCGAAAGCAAGAGTCTTGCCCTCGGTAAGATTGGGCTCGATGCTTTCCTTGTAAAGCTTAGCCTGCTTTTCGTCGTTGATGAGGATCATGATGAGATCCGCGTTCTTAGCAGCGTCAGCGGCGGTCATAACCTTAAGACCCGCAGCCTCTGCCTTTGCCCAGCTCTTGCTTCCCTCGTAAAGACCTACGATAACGTCAACACCCGAATCCTTGAGGTTGAGTGCGTGAGCGTGTCCCTGAGAACCGTAACCGATGATAGCGACTGTCTTGCCGCTCAGTTTATTGAGATCACAATCCTGCTGATAGTAAATGTTTGCCATGATTTTTTACTCCTTTTAATTGTTTTTTATGTTTTGTTTTTTGATTTTTATTTTGACAAAAGCGTGGTAGTACCGCGCTCAAGTGCTACGATACCCGTGCGGCACATTTCAAGAACACCGTAGGGGATCATAAGCTTTACGAATGCATCGATCTTGGAGGGATCTCCCGTGATCTCAATGCACATTTCGTCCATTGAATAATCAATGACCTTTGCTCTGTAGACCTCAACAGCCGAAAGCACGTCTCCGCGCGTTTCCGAGGTGTTACGGACCTTTATGAGCATAAGCTCACGCTTTATGGAATCTTCCTCGAGCAGCTCTACTTTCTTTACGTTGTAGAGCTTACGAAGCTGATTGATGAGCTGCTCTCTTGCGTATCCGTCGCCCGACATTGAGATAGTGATACGCGAGTATTCAGGAGATTCGGTCTCGCCGACCGTCAGGGCATCGATATTGAAGCCGCGGCGGGTAAACATACTTGTGACACGGGTCAGAACGCCGAATTTGTTTTCAACGTAGACCGCGATAACGAATTTGTTCATCTCTCTCCCTCCTTATTTCTGTACTTTGACGATTATATCGTCTATCGAGCCGCCCGGAGGAAGCATAGGAAGAACGAACTCGTCCTTATCAATTCTCGTATCAATGAGGACAGGACCGCCGAGTGTCAGAGCCTTTTTGAAGGCATCTTCAAGCTCCTCGGGAGTCGATGCTACGAATCCGTTGCCTCCAAACGCCTCCGCAAGCTTTACGAAATCGGTCTTTCGCTCAAGTACCGTGTTCGAGTAACGTCCGCCGAAGAAGAGCGTCTGCCACTGACGGACCATTCCGAGAACTCCGTTGTTCATAAGAACGATAACAATGGGGAGTTTGTAGGTAACTGCCGTTGCAAGCTCGTTCAAGTTCATACCGAAGCTTCCGTCACCCGTGATAAGAACTGTTGGGTCATTTGTAGCAACTCGCGCTCCGATAGCCGCGCCGAGTCCGAATCCCATAGTTCCCAGACCGCCGCTCGAAACAAAGCGTCTTGTCGTATCAAACGTAGCGTACTGAGCCGTCCACATCTGATGCTGACCGACGTCGGTCGCGACTATGGTCTTAGCGGGTTTGTTTGCGTTGATTATATCAAATACCTTGCGGGGAGTGAGCTTATCGCCCGCAGCCTCTGCCGCTTCTTTATCGAATTTCAGCTCGTCCGCCTTGTATGCGTTTACGATCTCACGCCACTCGGGATTTTTCTTAGCCTCGACACCCGCCGCGATGCGAGTGAACGCGTCGCGCACGTCACCGATAACGCCAAGATCGACCTTGATGTTTTTGTTGATCTCCGCAAAATCGGGGTCAAGCTGGATTATTTTTGAGTTCTTAGCGTACTTTGCTACGTTGCCCGTAGCTCTGTCGCTGAATCGAACGCCGATACCGATGATGAGGTCGGCGTCCTTTTGCGACATTGAGGACGCGTAATGACCGTGCATACCCTGCATACCGAGGAATCTTTCCTGTCCGTCGGGAATAGCCGAAAGTCCCATAAAGGTACAGCCGATGTATGCGTCTATCTTTTCGGCAAACGCGAGTATCTCCTCACCCATACCAAGACCTGCCGCGCCGCCGCCGATGTATATGTAGGGGCGCTTTGCCTCGTTTATGAGCTTGATAGCCTCGTCTATATGCTTCTCACTCACAAGCGGAAGCGGTATCTTTTCGGCCACGGGCTTCGGCTCGTAGTCGTAAAGTCCCATCTGAACGTCCTTGGGAACGTCGATAAGCACAGGACCGGGTCTGCCCGATTTAGCTATCTGGAACGCCTCGCGTATAGAATCGGCAAGATCCTCGATCTTATTTACGAAATAGTTGTGCTTTGTGATAGGAAGCGTGATACCCGTGATATCTATCTCCTGAAAGCTGTCTTTGCCTATAAGAGAGCAGGGAACGTTTCCCGTGATAGCTACAAGGGGTATCGAGTCGAGCATTGCGGTCGCGATACCCGTAACGAGATTCGTAGCGCCGGGACCCGAGGTCGCGATACAAACACCGACCTTGCCTGTAGCTCTCGAATAGCCGTCCGCGGCGTGCGAAGCGCCCTGCTCGTGCGCCGTGAGGACGTGATTTATTTTGTCTCTGTATTTATAGAGGGCATCGTAGACGTTTATTATCTGTCCGCCCGGATAACCGAAGACATCTGTAACACCCTGCTCGATGAGGGTATTAACGATGATCTCCGCTCCTGTCATTTTCATAAGATGATCTCCTTTTGTTATTTTGTCGTTACGCCTGTTTTATCTATCATAATATTCACGGCGCTGACGAGAGCCTTTACAGAAGATACGATAATATCGCTGTCGATTCCGACTCCCCAATAGATATTGCCGTCGTATTCAATGCTTACGTAAGACGCAGCTTTTGAGGTCGACTTGCCCTCAAGCGCGTGCTGAGTGTAGCTTTCAAGCGTGTAATCTACGCCGAGAAGCTCCTTGAGAGCGTTTGCGACCGAGTCAAGACGTCCGTTACCGAAGGAGGTAAGGGTCTTGTCTTCACCGTGGTAGCGTATTACGCTGTACGCGCGGATACCGTTGTTTTCGTCGGTATAGACTGCGCGGGTGACGTCAACGTATTTGTTTACGTTCACGAAATCGCGTATGAGAATATCGTATATCTCAACAGGCTGAAGCTCACGGTGCTCGTGGTCGGAAATGTTCTTGATGTGATATCCGAATACCTCGCGCATCTTGGGCGGGAGATTGTGGTTGAACTGCGTTTCGAGAATATAACCGATACCGCCCTTACCCGACTGCGAGTTGATACGTATAACGTCCGCCTCGTATTCGCGTCCGATGTCGGTCGGGTCGATGGGAAGATAGGGAACGTTCCATATACCGCCTTTTGCCTCTCTCCACTTCATACCCTTTGCGATAGCGTCCTGATGAGAGCCGCTGAATGCCGCGAACACGAGCTGACCGCTATACGGTTGACGCTGATAAACGCGCATACGGGTCACCTTTTCGTAGACCTCTGTTATAGCGGGAAGATCGGAGAAGTCGAGCTTGGGGTCGATTCCCTGAGAATACATATTAAGAGCAAGTGTGATTATATCGACGTTACCAGTGCGTTCTCCGTTTCCAAAGAGCGTACCCTCGATTCTGTCACCGCCCGCAAGGAGACCCATCTCGCTATCTGCAATAGCGCAACCACGGTCGTTGTGGGGGTGGAGAGAAATTATAAGATTTTCGCGGTCGATAAGGTTCTTGCACATAAATTCGACCTGCGCGGCGTATACGTGGGGCATCGAGTGCGAGACTGTCGCGGGAAGATTTATTATGACCTTGTCGTCGGGAGTAGGCTCCCAGATGGAGATGACCTCGTTACAGACCTCTGCGGCATATTCGGGCTCTGTTCCCGTAAAGCTTTCGGGGGAATATTCAAACGTGATATGTCCCTCAGCCTCAGCCTTGTATTTCTTACAGAGCTTTGCGCCGAAGATCGCTATGTCCTTGATCTCCTGCTTATCCTTCTTAAAGACCTGCTCACGCTGAGCGACCGAGGTCGAGTTGTAAAGGTGAACAATAGCGTGCTTTGCACCCTTTATCGCCTCAAATGTCTTTGCTATTATATGTTCTCTCGACTGAGTGAGCACCTGAATGGTCACGTCGTCGGGGATAAGGTCTTGCTCGATGATAGCGCGGCAAAATTCATATTCGGTTTCGGAAGCGGCAGGGAAGCCGACCTCTATCTCCTTGAAGCCTATCTTGCAAAGGAGCTTAAAGAACTCAAGCTTTTCCTTAAGGCTCATAGGCACGATAAGCGCCTGATTTCCGTCGCGGAGGTCAACACTGCACCAAGCGGGAGGCGTGTCGATATAGTCCTTGCGCATCCATTCCATAGTAATGCCTCTGGGGGCAAAAAATTGTTTTGAATACTTTTCACAGTTTTTCATTATAAGAAAATCCCTTTCCTTTTTTCATTCGCTGTGTCACGCAGAGGAGTGCTTTGGAATTTGTATAAAAAAAGCTCCTTTACGCAACAGCAATAACTTTTGCATAAAAGAGACGAAGATAGTTATTCCCCGCGGTACCACTCTGCATTGATGATTATTTATCACCCACTCACGTCCTGTCAGACAACAAGACTTCTCTATAACGGGAGATGCCGTCCAAGTCTACTTGCGTAAGCTTTTTTGTTAAAGCCGCTTTCGGTCGGAAACTCGGGGAGGAGACATATTTTACTCCGCATACTGCCTTACACCAACCGACAGCTCTCTGCGATGCTTCTGCAAAAATGATTTCCCTTCACAGTTGATATGAGTATTTTATATTATTTTTTATTATTTGTCAAGAGAAAAAGATATTTTTTCACAATTTTTTTTAAAAATTTTCATTTAATATAAATAACACAAAATATGCGGCTTTCTATATGTGCGTATTGCACAAAGAAAAACCGCATATTTTCATATTACATTATATAATTCAGAGCTTGAGTATCCAGTTATAAGTATCCTCTATCTTGCCCCACTGGATTCCAGTGAGTGTATCGTAAAGCTTTTGTGTTACCTCTCCGATCTTTCCGCCGTTTACGTCGTACTCAACGTCCTGATAGCAAAGTCTGCCGATAGGAGAAACGACAGCCGCCGTTCCGCAGCCCCAAGCCTCCTCGAGCTTGCCGTTCTTCATAGCGTCAACGAGCTCATCTACCGAAAGAAGTCTTTCGTTTACGGTGTATCCCATATTCTTAAGGACCTCGATGCAGGACATACGTGTGATACCGGGGAGGATAGAGCCTGTGAGCGCGGGAGTAACTATCTCGCCGTCGATCTTGAACATAACGTTCATAGCGCCGACTTCCTCAATGTACTTTCTCTCAACGCCGTCAAGCCAGAGGACCTGAGAATAGCCTTTTCTTGCGGCTCTCTCTCCCGCTCTTGTGGAAGCCGCGTAGTTTCCGCCGCACTTGGCAAAACCCGTACCGCCGCGTACCGCGCGGACGTCCTCGGATTCGATCATTATCTTAACGGGGTTGATGCCCTCTGCGTAGTAGCTTCCGCTGGGAGAAGCGATTATCATAAAGGTCGCGTTGTGAACCGCGTGAACTCCGAGAGCCTCGTCGTTTCCAAACATAAAGGGACGGAGATAGAGCGACGTACCGAAGGAGTTGGGGACCCATTTTTCCTCAAGCTTTACAAAGGTCGTGAGTATCTCGAGAGCATCGTTCTCGTCGATCTCGGGCAGACACATACGCTCGGCAGAGCGATTCATACGGCGAATGTTCTCCATAGGTCTGAAGAGCTGAACGCCGCCGTCCGCGCGTCTGTAAGCCTTAAGTCCCTCAAATATCTCAGCGCCGTAGTGAAGCACGGTGGATGCGGGGTGAATGGGAAAATAACCGAACGGAACGATGCGGGCGTCGTGCCAGCCGTTTTCGGTGTCATAATCCATTATGAACATATGGTCGGAAAAGACCCTTCCGAATCCGAGGGATTCCTCGGGGGGCATAGTTTTTGGTGAATCTGTTAAAGATATCTTGATCTCCATGATGTAAAACCTTCCTTTCGCGCCGTGGTGACGTGGTGCGTGCGCGGGCATTATTAAAAAATATAAAATAATTTTACTACACGTAAAGCGTTAAGTCAATAGATTTTTCTCATTTTTTTGTAAATTTATTTGTTTTGGGAATTTTGGAACGCGGAAATACTTTTCCGCGTTCTAAAACGCAAGATTATGCGTTTTTTATGAATAATTATTCTTCAAAAGTTATAGCCTCTTTCAGCAGAGAATGGTTGATCATCACGGTTTGGTCCTGTACAGATGCCGCTCCGATCGGTGAGAAAACTGACGTGGTTATCGATCTTACGCCGTTTGATTTTTCAAGCTCGAAAATAATATCTTTTCTATCAAACGACGGATTTTCGGCGGAGTCTGATACCGTGAAAAGAACGGTGGGCGTATCATCCGATATTTTCGATAGAGCCGATGCCATAACATTCGTGCTGTCGGCTTGTCCGCGTGTATCCGCGACGATAACGCGATAATTGAAGCCCTCGCCCATACTTATGTCGGCGGCAGATACGTTTTCCGCAGTTTCGAGAGAGATAAGCTTATTTTTGTTGGATAAAACGAAGACGAGATCTCCGATAAGAGTATATTCATTGAGATTCTTTTTGTATTGATCGCGCTCCGTATTTCCGTGAAAATCAAAGCATAAAAGCATTGGAAGCGTTTGCTTTATTTCCTTGCAGTTATTGACGATATCCGCGAGATCGCTCTCGTTTTCTATTTTTTCGGAGAATACCGAGCCAAAGCTTATTACAGGATATATCTGATCAATAACCGTTTGTTCGCGAAGTGTTACTTCTGTCGAGTCTTGGGAGGACTTTATAAGGATATCCGCGCCCTTTGCCAAAAGATTTGACGAGGAAGCGAAAAGCTTTACGCTGTTGCCTTGACAAACGATCTGCGCTTCATCGCGAGTCTCTTTAAAGCAGTTTCCGATGCATATAAGTCTCTGTGTCACATCGGCTTCTTTGTCTGTAATTATTCTCGGATAAGCTCCGCAGATATCGGCAAGCTTTTCGCGCAATAGATACGTAAGCTCTGCTTCTCTCATCGTGTTTTCCGATGGATAGACAAGGGTGTAGTCGGAAAGAGAATATCCGTTTATTTTTATATCTTCCTGTTCGTATTTTGCGAAATGTTCAAAGGAGCTTGCCTCGGAAATTCCGCTTTCGCCGTCAAAATAGGGAAGTATCTCTTTCTCGAAGCGTTCAATGGCGGTGAGCGTCGCGCTGTTGCTTTTGCCGCCAATGATAACGTCCTTTCCGACAGAAAGACAGACGTAGTCGTCTCTTTTTAAATGGGAAATTGCCTTTTGAGACGAGGGGTGCGCGGTATCACCCAAGAGTATAAATCTTGAATTTTTATACACAGGAAGCTCTTCGTTATCAAAAAAGACCTGCGCCCTCACGTCGTTTGATGAGCAAAATTTTTCGCATAACTCTTTTGTGCTTCGCACAAGCTTTGCGGAAGCGTCCTTGGGTATTATAAAATAGAAAAAATCGGTCTTTTCCAAAGATGTCGCGTCCTCCGTGTCGGCAAGATAAAGCAGATGATCGTTTGTATTATCTTGAGAAAATCCGCACGATGAAAAGAGAACAGAAAAACAAAAAAACAGCACAGGTAATATCCATAGGCTGCTTCTTTTCCATACGTTATTAAAATTCAACGGAGTTTTGCCTCCTTGTTTTGTATTTTTATTCGGTTTTTTGATTATACAATATTATATAATTAACGGTGTGCGTTTGTCAATAGCTTGTTGACAATTTTCGACAAAAAAATAAAAAATATTGTCCATTTCGTTCGCTTTTTATGTTTTTATTCGGTTCTGTCGTTCGTTCAGAGGTGTTTTTATACCTTTTCCTCTTGAAAGTTTTTGGGGGAGTTTGAGGGGACTTCTTTCAAAAAAGTCCCCTCATCGCATCCCCCACGTCCTATCTTCCGACAAGACGGCAATATTCTTCGTAGGATATTAATATTTTAAGAGCCGCCAGAAGAGCGTTAGCGGTCATCTTGGGCGGCAGACCGAGCTTTTTCGCGAGTTCATCACGGCGTATGGCACTGTCGGGCTGCCCCGAGAGACCGTCGGCATAGAGATCGGATTTCGAGAGAGGGTTTTGCGCCATAGCGCATACGCGCTCCGCGTCCTCAAAGGGTTTGAGGAGATCGAAGAGAAGCTTACGTTCCATTCCCTCAACGCCGAGCGTACCCTCGGCGGAAGCCACAGCCTTTCTCTTTTCCTTTCCCTCAATACGAGGGATATATAACTGAATAAGCCTATCCTTTGGAACGGCAGAGGTAAGGTGTGAGCGTATGAGCTTTCCCGCACCGTCACTGTCGGTCAAAACGATTATAGGCGTGCGTGTTGAGAGCTGACGGATAAGCGAGAGCTTTTCCTGCTTTTTAAATATTCCAAAGCCGTCGGTCGTGAGGATATTCGCTTCACATACGGACAAAAGGCGCAATCGGTCGTATTTGCCCTCAACGATTATCGGATAGGGTATATTGAGCTTTTCTCCCATACTCTGCTCCTTATCTTATCAAAAACCAACCTATAACGAGCACGCCGAGTATGATGCGGTAAACTCCGAACGGAGCAAAGCTGTGCTTTTTCACGAAATCCATAAGGAATTTGATAGCCACCATAGAAACGATAAAAGCGACCGCCGCGGCGCAAAGGAGTATCGCATACGCGCTAAAGGGAACGGATATGTTCGCTTCGGTTACGTAATCGAGAAAACCGAACGCTTTTATGAGACTTGCTCCCGCCATTGCGGGTATTCCCATAAAGAACGAAAATTCGGCGGCGGCAGAGCGAGAGATACCAATAAGGCGCGATCCAAGTATCGTCGAGCCCGAGCGCGACGTACCGGGGATTATCGCGAGAGCCTGAAAGCAACCGATGACAGCCGCCTTTGAAAAGGAGATATCGTCGACCGAGACGACCGAGCTTTCCTTGCTTTTGTAAACGTGCTCGATAATTATAAAGAGTACGCCGTAAACGATAAGCGAAACAGATACGACCTGCCAATTATAAAGCCAGCCGTCGATATCTTTTCCGCTCGTCTTTTCGATGATCTTGTCAAGAACGATGCCGATGATAGCGGCGGGAACGCTTCCCACACATACCTTAGCCCAAAGCACCCAAGTGCCTTTTTTTTCGTCTTTGTTCTTTTTCTTCGAGAATGGATTCAGCTTGCCGAAAAACATAACGACGACGGCAAGGATAGCGCCGAGCTGAATGACCACCTCGAACATATTCCAGTATTCCTCGGCGAAAGTCGCGCCAAGCTCGGAAGCGACGTTGAGCGAAAGAAATTCGTCAAGGAGAATAAGGTGTCCCGTAGAGCTTACGGGAAGCCATTCGGTAATACCCTCGACAATGCCGAAAAGTATAGATTTCAAAAATTCTATTATCATATGTACCTCTTTCTGTCAGATATCTTCGTTTCCCGAGCGCATTATGTCGCCCGCCGAGATATCAAACGGAACTTTTACAAAAAATCTTTGAGCGGGGTGCGGAGCTGATTCTATCGACTCGCCCTTTTCGGAGAAAAGCTCGGTGACTTCAAACGCGCGTCCGAATTTGTTTGGCGAGATAAGCTCGGCTTTGTCGCCGATGCTCACCTTGTTTCGCTGGATAAAAGGGAAGAGATCTTTCCTTTCCGCAAGAGATGCGGGGAGCGGAAGCTCATCTTTTGAGAGAGCTGTCGCAAAGTACGCCTTTTCGCGAATATATCCGTTTATTGTCGAGAGCTGAGGATTCTCCATAGGAGAATCAAGATAGAAGCCCGTGCAGTATTCTCTGTGCGATACGCTTTCAAGCTCACGCATAAGACGGGGATCGTAGGTATAGAGGTCGGGAGCTTCGAGATATTTGTCTATCGCCATTCTGTAGGCGTTGGTTACGACCGCCGTGTAGTAGGCGCTCTTCATTCTGCCCTCTATCTTAAATGAGGATATACCCGCCTCAATAAGCTTGGGTATTATTTCAATCGTGCACATATCCTTTGAGGACATAATGAACGTGCCAAGCCCGTTTTGCTCGACGGGGTAGGGCATTTCGGGGCGCTTTTCTTCGGTGACGGTGTAGACCCAACGGCAAGGCTGAGTACACGCGCCGCGGTTTGCGTCTCTGCCCGTCAGATTGTGCGAAAGCATACATCTGCCGCTATACGATACACACATAGAGCCGTGGACAAAGGCTTCAAGCTCAACGCTCTCTGGCAGGGAGTCGCGTATCGCTTTTATCTCGTCAAGCGTAAGCTCACGTGCGAGAACGAGACGTGTCGCACCGAGCGCCGCATAGGCATTTGCCGCCTCGGGACTGACGATACTCGCCTGAGTTGAGATATGTATGTCGACGTCGGGCAAAAGCTCTTTGGCAAGAGCCATAACGCCGAGATCGGCGACTATAAGAGCATCTATCCCAGCGCCCTTTATGCTCGTCAGAAATTCACAGAGCGCTGGATATTCGTTACCGTGGGGCATCGTATTAAGCGTAAGATATATTTTTTTGCCGTGCGAATGTACGTACTCTGCGGCGGCGAAAAGTTCTTCGTCGGTAAAGTTGTCTGCGGCGGAGCGCATACCAAAGCGCTTTCCCGCAAGATATACGGCATCAGCTCCGTAAAGAACGGCGGCTTTAAGCTTTTCAAAATTTCCCGCAGGGGAGAGAAGTTCGGGTCTCATTTTTTATCTTCCTTTACGTTATATGCATTAAAATAAGTAAACATTATAATAATTATACGATATTTTGAGAGTTCTGTCAAGCAGTTTGAGTGCCTTGGCAATTACTTAATAAAATATTTGTTTTTTTGAGCGGAGCGCGGGGGACGGAGTGAAGCGGAGCAAAAGGGAAAGGAGTTATTCCCATTTCCATTTTCATTGTCATTATCGAGTTTCCAAAAAAGCCACTGGATTTTTTGATTTGTTCGAGCCTGTTTGTAACTCTTTTTCTTATTATTTATGGATATTTGTGGTTTGTGAAAAAAACGCTCGATTATCCAAAAACGTTCGATTATCCCCAAAAAACGCTCGGTTTTTATAATAACCGTTGCGTTTCAAACTTGCTTCATACAGCTCATTTTATATTCTGTAGGGGTCATTCCCGTGAGTTTTTTAAACTTTCTGCTGAAATAATTTATGTCACCAAAGCCGACGAGCAGGGCGATGCTTCCGATAGACGTATCATCTTTTTCAAGAAAGGATTTCGCGTGGGTGATTCGAACCTCATTTATGTATTCTATAACGCTTTTTCCCGATTTTTTCTTGAACAGATGCGCGAAATACGATGGGCTTATAAAAAACTGATTCGCCAGTGCCGTCACGTTAAGATCCTCACTGTAATGCTTGTTTATATACTCTACTATCGAGTTGAAGGTGTCGAGCTTTTTGAATTGATTTTTATAATCCTCCTCGTTCAGAACAGATCTGACGTGGCGGTCGGTCAGCAAAGCGAAAAATTCGTAAAGCTCTTTTTTCAGTGAAACAGTGTCCTTGAAGCTTTCGCCCGAACGGTTTGCTATGATACGCTCAAGCAGAGCGGAGCATTCTTCGTCACGTATAAGATTTTCGAAGATAACGTATTCGTTTGCGATAAGATTGTGAAAGAAATCGGTGTTTACGTGTATGCAGAAATACGACGAGCCGTAGCCTCGTATCGTTCCCGAGTGAAGCTCTTTTCCGTTTACGAAAACGATGTCTCCTTTTCTGACCTCCAATTCCTTAAGATCACAGAAAACAGAGGACTCTCCTCTTGTAAAATACAGTATTTCTATCTCCTCGTGCCAATTAACGTGATCGCGCGAGACGTGATCGTCAAAGCGTCTTATCAGGATCGGCAAATCTGACATCGGTAGGGATTCATAGATGCTTTTCATATACATTTCCTCAAAATTTGATAAATAAGAGCAGTTTTGTGCTATAAATCGCTCTGTATATATGATATAATAAAATCACTTAAATGTCAATAAATAAAGGAGAAATAATATGGAAAAACAAATTACAGTTGTTCTTTTGGGCGCAGGAAACAGAGCAGATAAATACGCATCTCTCTGCTTTGAATTTCCAGAGAAGCTCAAGGTAGTGGGAATCGTTGATCCCGACCCCGTCAGAACAAAGCTTATGAGAGAGAAATACGAAGTACCGCTCGAAAATTGCTTTACGGACGTTTCGGAGTTCGTAAAGAGAGAAAAATTCGCGGACGCGGTTATAAACGGAACGATGGATCAGCTCCACGTTGAGACCTCGATCCCCGTGCTTGAGATGGGCTACGATCTTTTGCTCGAAAAGCCTTTTGCGGTAAACGAGGAGGAAATGAACGAACTCTGCGAGGTCGCTAAAAAGCACGGAAGCAAGGTGGTTATCGGTCACGTTCTCAGATACACCGACTTCTACCGTGCCGTGAAGGATCACGTTTTGTCGGGTGAGATAGGAAAGATAATTTCCATCGAGATGTGCGAGCACGTAAGCTATCACCACATGGCAGTATCTTATGTACGCGGAAAATGGCGTTCCGAAAAGCTTTGCTTTGCGCCTATGATTTTGGCTAAATCCTGTCACGATATGGATATCATGCTTTGGATGATGAAGGAGACCGAGCCTGTATCTGTTGCAAGCTTCGGATCTGATTTTCAGTTCGGACTTGAGAGAAAGCCCGAGGGCGCAGGCTCTCGCTGTATGGCAGATTGTCCGTACGTTGATGAGTGCATATTCTCCGCAAAATCCAATTATCTCGATGTTACAAGATGGGTACATTACGTATGGAGAAGCCTTGAGGGCGAGGGCGAGTTGAGTGCCGAGCGCAAGGCAGAATCGCTCAGCACCGACAACAACTACGGAAGATGCGTATGGGATTTCGAGCGTGACGGAAACGTCGATCACCAGACGGTCATCGTTAACTTCGCAAACGGCGCTACGGGTATGTTCTCTATGGTAGGCGGAAGCGCTAAGCCCGAGAGAAATATACATATAGTCGGTACGAGAGGCGAGATAAAGGGAACATTTGAGGATTCCAAATTCGTTGTCAGAAAAATGACTCCGAGCGTTAAGATCGGTTACGAGGAAAAGCTTTACGACCTTAAGGAAGGCGGAGACAAGATAGGTATGTCGGGCGGACACGGAGGCGGAGACAGAGGTCTTACGATCGACTTCGTTGACTATCTCAATACGGGAGATATATCTACGTCCTGCGCAACTCTTGAGGATTCAAGAATAAGCCACCACGCAGTATTCTGCGCGGAGAAAGCAAGAAAGAGCGGAAATATCGTTAAGCTTTAAAAAATATCAAGAGGTTAAGCTGTCAAAATCGGCTTAACCTCCGTTTTTTTATAAATTTTACTCTTGTAAATTTCAAGAAAGTATGTTAAAATATATTATGTATAATTATATTTAATAATATATAAAGGAGTTACTTATGAGCAAGATAAAAATTACATGTGACTCGACCTGCGATCTGACAGCGGAGCTTTATGAAAAATACAATGTTGAGGTTATCCCGCTTGGAATAACTCTTGGCGAAGAACTTTATCACGACGGAGTGGATATCACCTCTGCAGACGTTTTCAAATACGTCAGCGAAACGGGAAATTTGCCGATGACTTCCGCTATTTCGGTCGGAGAATATGAGGACGTTTTCAAAAAGTACGTTGACGACGGATATTCGGTAATACATATAAATATTTCGGGCGAATTTTCATCCTGCCACCGCAACGCGTGTATCGCGGCAGAGGAGATAAGCGGTGTTTATCCCGTGGACAGCCGAAATCTCTCAAGCGGTTCGGGCCACCTTGTTATCGAGGCGGCAAAGATGGCAGATGCTGGAATGGAAGCCGAGGAGATCGTTGCGGAGCTTAAAAAACTTATCGAAAAGCTTGATGTAAGCTTTGTGCTTCAAACTCTCGATTACTTAAGAAAGGGCGGAAGATGCTCAGGGATCGTAGCTCTCGGCGCTAATCTGCTTCAGTTAAAGCCCGAAATAGAGGTCGGAGAGGGAAAGATGCACGTCGGCAGAAAGTACCGCGGAAAAGCAGAGAGATCCGTGCCTGATTACATTCGCGGCAGACTTGAAGGCAGAGACGATATCGTTTACGACCGCATCTTTGTAACGCACTCGCACGCACCGAGAGAGATCGTGGACGAGGCGATAAAGCTCGTCGGTGAGCTTCACCCGTTTTCAGAGATAATAGAGACCGTCGCCGGCTGTACCATTTCAAGCCATTGCGGACCGTCTTGCCTCGGAGTTTTGTTCTTTAAAAAGTAAGCCTTAGGCGAGGGATATCATGTCAGTAGAAAAAGTAAGAAAATATTTGTCGGAATACGGACTTGCGGAACGTATCCGCGAATTTGACGTATCAAGCGCGACCGTCGAGCTTGCCGCTGAGGCTCTCGGAACAGAGGGCGCAAGGATAGCCAAAAGCATAACACTGCACGATGGCGCGGACGGCTGTATAATGATAATCTGCGCGGGTGATCATAAGATAGACAATTCGCTTTTCAAAGGAAGATTCGGTTTTAAGGCGCGTATGCTTACACCCGACGAAGCACTTGCTATGACGGGACACGCGGTAGGCGGAATATGTCCGTTCGCTATTCCTGACGGAGTTCAGGTGTATCTCGATGAATCGCTTCGCCGATTCGATATAATTTATCCCGCGGCAGGCTCTTCGGCAAGTGCGGTCGAGCTTACCTGTGACGAGCTTTTTGCGGCTTCGCAAGCTCTTTCGTGGGAGACACTCTGCAAACCCAGAGATTGACATAAAATAAAATTTTCAGAGGTAACTAATGGCAACTAATAAAGAAACGCCAAAGCAATATAACGATCAAAGTATAAAAGCGCTTAAAGGAGCGGACAGAGTACGTAAGCGCCCTGGAGTTATTTTCGGATCTGACGGACTAGAGGGCTGTGAGCACTCGTTTTTTGAGATACTCTCAAACTCGGTCGACGAGGCGAGAGAGGGACACGGACGCGAGATAAAGGTAACGGCGTACAACGACTGCTCTATCCGTGTTGACGACCACGGTCGCGGAGTGCCGCTTGGATACAACGAGGCAGAGGGACGCTGGAACTGGGATCTTATTTACTGTGAGCTTTACGCGGGCGGTAAATACGACAACAACGACGGTGATTCCGCGTATGAGTTCTCGCTCGGTCTTAACGGACTTGGAGCTTGCGCTACGCAGTACAGCTCGGAATTTATGGACGTTTATTCATATGACGGAACTAACGAATACAAGATAAGCTTCAAGAAGGGCGAGCCCGTGACAGAGCTTATGACACGTCCGCTTGAAAAGAACGAAAGACGTACGGGAACAGTCATTCATTGGCGACCCGACCTTGAGGTCTTTACGGATATCCGTATTCCGTACACCTTTTTCGAGGAGACCTTGCGCCGTCAGTCAGTCGTAAACGCGGGCATAGCCTTTAAGCTTGTATTACAGGATATGTCGGGAAAATTTACCGAGCAGGAATTTTTGTACGCTAACGGTATTTCCGACTATATTGCCGAGCTTGCCGCTCCGTCTCCAATGACCCAGCCTGTGCTCTGGCACATGGAGGCTCAGGGACGTGACCGCGCGGACAAGGATATGTATAAGCTTAAAGCCGATTTCTCGTTCTGCGTATCAAATACTTATAACAGACTTGAATATTACCACAACTCAAGCTATCTTGAATACGGCGGAGCACCCGATAAAGCAGTTAAAACGGCGTTTGTTTACGCGCTTGATAAATATATAAAGAACGCGGGAAAGTATACCAAGAACGAAAGTAAGATAACCTTTGTTGACGTTTCGGACTGCCTTATTTTCGTGTCTAACAGCTTTTCGACATTGACGTCTTACGAAAACCAGACGAAAAAATCTATCACGAACAGCTTTATTCAGGAGGCTATGACCGATTTTCTCAAGCAGAATCTTGAGATATACTTTATAGAGAATCCCACCGCGGCAGAGCTTTTCGCAAATCAAGTGCTTATCAACAAGAGAAGCCGTGAGCGTGCCGAGGGCGAGAGACTTAACATCAAGAAAAAGCTGACACAAACGATCGATATGGCGAACAGTGTTGAAAAGTTCGTCAACTGCAGGTCTAAAGATCCCGACAAGCGAGAGCTTTATATCGTTGAGGGAGACTCGGCGCTGACGTCCTGTAAGCTCGGACGAGATGCCGAATTTCAGGCGATAATTCCCGTTCGAGGAAAGACTCTCAACTGTATGAAAAGCACCTACGAAAAGATATTCAAGAGCGACATCATTACCGACCTTCTCCGAGTTATCGGCTGCGGAGTTGAGATAACGGGAAAGGTCAAGACCGACCTTGCGGCGTTCAATATCAACTCTTTGCGTTGGTCGAAGATAATCATCTGTACCGATGCCGACGAGGACGGATTCCAGATCCGTACACTTCTTCTGACGCTCTTCTACCGTCTGTTGCCTACGCTGCTTAGGGAGCATAAGGTGTTTATCGCGGAGTCTCCTCTGTTCGAGATAACCTGCAAGGACGATACCTATTTTGCCTACAACGAGTTTGAAAAAGCGGATATCTTGAAGAAGCTTGAGGGACAGAAATACAGTATCCAGCGTTCAAAGGGACTTGGTGAGAACCAACCCGATATGATGTGGCAGACGACTATGAATCCCGCCACACGCCGTCTTATCTCGGTAACTCCGACAGACGCGCAAAAGACCGAGGAGATGTTCGATACGCTTCTCGGAGACAATCTGCCTGCTCGAAAAGCCTTTATCGCGCTTCACGGAAGCGAATATATGAAGGACGCGGATATTTAACGTCGGATAGGCAAGGACGCCTTGTATGTCCGTGAAAGGAGGATCTTCTTATGTTGAATAAAAATGACAAAATAAGAGAAAAGATCGAAGAAGCGGCAAATGATGACAACGCTATGCACGAATTGGAAGAGCATTACCGTCCGCTTATTTTGAGAACGGCTTCTTCCGTGTGCAGACGCTTCGTTACCGTTCACGATGATGAATACGCCATAGGGCTTGAGGCTTTTTGCGATGCTGTTAAGCGTTACAGCGGTCAGGCATCGCCCGAAACGTATATCCGAGTGGTTATAAAAAATAGATTGATAGATCATTTGCGCGCAAGCAAGCCTGTGGCTATTTCTCTCGATGCGGAAATGGAGGCGGGATTTGAGCCCTCTGACGAGCTCGATTCCGAACGTCAGGCTCTCGCGGAGGCGACACGCGCCGAGATAGCTACGCTTTCGGCTATCCTTAATGAGTACGGGATATCCTTTACTGAGCTTCCGTCTGTCTCTCCTAAGCATGAGAAAACGAGGCATGAGTGCGGCAAGGTCGTGCGCTTCCTTTGCGATTCGCCAAAGCTTTGCTCGGAAATGCGCAGGAAAAAGGCTCTTCCTATAAGGGAAATATGTCAAAATTGTCTCATACCCCGAAAAACAGTTGAGAGACATCGTAAATATATTGTGACGGCTACGGAGGTTTGTATTGGTTGCTTTCCGATCATCTCGGAGTATTTGAAAAAATATCTCCCGCCTAAAGTTGTTCCGTGTGCCGATGCGCTTATATAATGCGAAAGGAGAGCTTTGTTATGATGAATGCAGTTGTTTTGGAGCTCCGCGATGATAAACGCGCTGTTGCTCTTGATGCAAACGGCAGATTCAGACTTATCGCTAATGATAATTACCGTATAGGTCAAACCGTTCAGGTCAGAAAGATCTCCCGTTTCGTGAAACCCAGCGATTATAAAAAAATGACCCTCGCCCTTGTCTGCGTCGGTGCGGTCACTATTACCGCAAGCATCGCCGCTATTATCCGTTCCTCTGACAAACATTAAGAGGACGCGGGGATGCGGGGGGATGCGGAGGACGCGTTCGACCCTTTCTTGAAAGAAAGGGTCGAGCCCCAAAGAACTTCCTGAAGGGAGTTTTTAAGAAAAAACGTTTGGAAATTAAAAAAGGGTTTGGTTTTTCTCTGAGGTAAAAACAGGTCGGACGAGTCTTTTGACTCACCGACCGCTGTTTTATCTTGGGTATTTATTATTTTGCTTTTCTGAATAAAAAGATTACGCCCGATATCGATAAATAACGGACTGTCGAGGAGGCCAGTCCCTACAAAAAATGGTATAATTTTGTTTGTATTCCCCTCTCCGTAAGGCGACGGCAAACTCAAACAAATTTCAATTTCACCATGTAGGGACCGGCGTCCTCGACGGTCCGTTTTAA
>JAZSIP010000058.1:0-29687 GCA_045533915.1 Eubacteriales bacterium | reverse complement strand
GATTCGGGCGCAAGATTAGCTCTTGCAACTAAAGAATCGCTTGTGGTGGCGGTAGATATAGTTAAATCTAAGGCAAGAGAAAAAGGTGTTGATATACTTCCTGTTGACAGTGAGCACTGCGCTATTTTTCAATGTATGAAATCGGGAAAAAATACTGAGGTTAAGCGTATATGGCTTACGGCATCGGGCGGCCCTTTCTTTGGCTGTACAAAAGACCGTTTTCGTAGTATTACTCGTGAAGAAGCACTCGCACATCCTACGTGGAAAATGGGAGCAAAGATCACTGTAGATTCTGCGACTCTTATGAATAAAGGATTTGAAGTGATCGAAGCGGTACACCTTTTTGATGTTGCACCTTCCAAGATAAATGTTGTGGTCCACCGTGAAAGTATAATTCATTCTATGGTGGAATATATTGATAATAGCATTATTGCACAGTTGTCCGTACCTGATATGCGGCTTTGCGCTCAATATGCTATAACTTATCCAGAAAGGACGAACGCAACGATAAAAGAGCTTGATTTTTATGAGCTATCAAATCTTAGCTTTGCGCGTCCAGATATGGATACCTTCGCCCTTTTAAAATACGCGTTTATTTGTATTGAAAAAGGCGGAGCTATGCCTGCTGTATTAAATGCGGCAAATGAAATAGCGGTAAATGCTTTCCTTAATGGAAAAATACCGTTTTACAAGATTACCGAGGGTGTATGCCGAGTAGTCGATGATATGGCTTATGCGTCAAACGCGCGTACTCTTGAGGAGATTTTAAATTGCGACCGTGAAGCAAGGGAACAAGCTCGAAGATATCTTTCTCTTTGATGCTTTTACTTTTGACAACCGTGTTGATTAAAATTAAGGGGATACGGTTATGTGGATCTTATATATTCTTCTGATGCTACTTGTTTTCGGAGTTATGATATTCATACACGAATTCGGGCATTTTATTACCGCAAGATTGTGTGGGGTTGCTGTAAAAGAATTTGCTATTGGCATGGGACCTACACTATTCTCGTGGAATTCAAAAAAATATACAACGAAATACGGTCTTCGTTTGTTACCGATCGGTGGATTTGTAAGTATGGTCGGAGAAGATGAAGAATCTGATGATGACAAAGCTTTTTGCAACAAAAAAATTCCTCAACGTATGCTTATCGTAGTTGCAGGAGCGGTAATGAATCTCTTGCTAGGAATCGTGCTTATGAGCATAATCGTCTTTTCACAGGATGCTCTTCCATCAAACGTGATAGCCGCTTTTGATGAAAATGCTATTTCACAAGAGCAGCTTCAGATAGGAGACGAAGTGATCAAGGTGGGCAACGCTCGTGTTCATACAGGAGAAGAGCTTGTATATGAGGTAATGAACAAGGGATACGAGCCAATCGATCTTACCGTTAAACGAAATGGCGAGAAAATAGTTCTCAAAGGCGTTAGATTTGGCACGTTCAGTGAAAGCGGAGCAACCTTTGGCTCGTATGATTTTAAGGTAAAAGCTGAAAATCGTGGTTTTGGTTCATTAATAAAGCATACGTTTTTCAGATCGGTCTCTACGGTAAAAATGGTCTACGATTCATTGTTTGGACTTATTACGGGAAGATTTGGAATAGAGGCAGTATCAGGTCCTGTTGGTGTAGTTGAAGTAGTCGGAGATGCCGCAAAAATGGGGTGGGGAAATCTCATATATATAGTGGCGGTTCTTACAATAAATCTCGGCGTTTTCAATATGTTACCTTTTCCCGCGCTTGACGGCGGACGTTTTCTGTTTTTGATAATTGAAGCAATACGCCGTAAACCTATAAATAAAAACGTGGAAGCATATATTAACTTTGCGGGTATAGTTATATTGTTCGCATTTATGATATTCGTTACTTGCAAAGATATTTTGAAATTGATATTCAGGTAAAAAATATGAATTATAATACGATCAGACGAAAAACAAGAGAAATAAAAATCGGGAACGTGTTAATCGGCGGAAACAATCCTGTCGTTATACAGTCCATGACAAATACGGATACGCATGACAGGGAAGCTACTCTTGCTCAAATAAAGCGTCTTCAAAATTTGGGATGCGAAATAATCCGTATCACTGTTCCTGATGTTTTAGCCGCGGAAACAATACCTTTTTTGAAAGAAAACGGTATATATATTCCGATAGTTGCAGATATACATTTTGATTATCGGGTCGCTTTGCGTTGCGCTGAGCTTGGAGTTGATAAAATAAGAATAAATCCTGGTAATATAGGTTGTGATGAAAACGTAAAGGCTGTTTGTGATATCTGTAATCTAAAAAATATACCAATCAGAATAGGTGTAAACAGCGGATCTCTTGAAAAAGAAATCTTGGCACGTTACGGATCTCCTACACCTGAGGCACTTTGTGAAAGTGCACTTTACCATATAGCTTTGCTTGAAAAATTTGATTTTTATAATACTGTTATTTCTATAAAAGCATCTAATCCTTATAATATGATAAGCGCTAATCGTCTTCTTGCGCAAAAATGCGATTATCCGCTACATCTCGGTGTTACAGAAGCGGGTAGCCTTGATATCGGATCAATGAAAAGTGCTATCGGTATAGGTTCACTTTTGTGTGACGGTATAGGAGATACGATAAGAATATCTCTTACGGACAAGCCTGAAGAAGAGATAGGTGCTGCAAAGAAGATATTTCGAGCTATTGGTATGGAGGGAAGAAGCGGTCTTGATATCGTAAGCTGTCCTACCTGCGGAAGAACTAAAATTGACCTTATTTCATTGGTTCGTGAATTTGAAGACCGAGCAGAACGGGAAGGAATTATGAATATTCCTCTCAAGGTTGCTATTATGGGCTGTGTTGTCAACGGGCCCGGAGAAGCGCGAGAAGCGGATATAGGTATTGCGGGTGGAAAAGGTGAGGCTGTTCTTATACGCAAAGGCGAGATCGTAGGAAAAATAGCAGAAAGCGATATCGTTTCTACTCTTATAGAACAAATAAAGCATATAGCTAAGCAATAAATAAAAAATTACGGAAGGAAAATAAAAGTGGCAGAAAAAAAACTCAAAGAATTATTAAATAAATATTTAGCACCTTCCGAATTTGAAGCTATTCTTGACGACGGTATCGTTGTTCGTTCGCGTATAGACAAGGAAAAACGTTTCTTGGAAGTTACCGCTTCGTTTTCGAGCATAATTCCAAAAAATACGCTGTATAGACTTGAAGAGCAGGTTTCGGAGGTGTATAGGCTTAATAGCTTTAAAATTCTTCCTCATTATCCGGCAGAGCTTTTTAACTATTACTACATTCCCGAGATATTGCTTGAAGCAGAACGCGTAGGCATTGTAGCTAAAGGCTTTTTCTCGGATTATACATATGAGCTGAATGAAACTACTCTTGATATACATATACCGTTTTCAAAAAACGGAGTTATGCTGCTTGAAGATGCTTCTACACCTTCTGTAATAGAAAAAATAATTCAAAGTGAATTTAATTTAAATATTCACGTTGCTTTACATCATGACGATTCAAAATTCACGGGATATTCCGAGTCAATGTTGCATAGACTTGAAGAACTTGACAGACAGATAATCGCCGCTGAAAAGGATTATACAGCATCTCTCTCAAGAAATTCAGAGAATTTAGCGCAAAAGCCTCAGGAAGCACCTGTTAATGAAGTCAAGCTTCCTCGTCTTACCTCGGTTTATGATACCAACGCTTCGGTCAATTACGGAGAAAACGGAACAATAAAAATCGGTAATATTACCTTTGATATTTCTTCACCTCAATTTGTTATAGGTGTGGAATTCGATATAAGACCTATTCCTATTTCATCGGTAACACGACCGACGAGAAATGTTACGTTTATAGGAGAGATATTCTCATTCACAAGTGAGGCAAACCGTGCTGGTGATAAGATAAACGTTACCTTTGGGTTATATGACGGAAACGCATCTATATACGTAAAAAGCTATTCTATGCTTCCTGAAGAAGCGAGCGAGCTTTCTGGATCAATAAAAAGCGGAATGTGTGTAGCTATCAGAGGATATACCAAGGGTGAGCGAAATGACGAGACAGAGCTCTATATGAGCTATTCGGATATTGCTATAATTTCAAAAAAAGAACGTGTTGATTTGGCTGAGAAAAAACGCGTTGAATTGCATTTACATACAAATATGTCGGCAATGGATGCTTTGATCCCGCCCGATGTTGCGGTAAAAATGGCTAAAAAGTGGGGACACCCTGCGGTAGCTATTACCGATCACGGAAACGTACAAGGCTTTCCTGAGGCTATGATCGCATCAGAAAAGTACGATATGAAGGTCATTTACGGAATGGAAGCGTATTTTGTAAATGATACCGCAAGTGCCGTATACGGAAATTATTCGGGAGATTTTTCCGATGAGTTTGTGGTTTTCGATATTGAAACAACAGGATTATCACCTGTATCCTGTAAGATAACCGAAATAGGCGCTGTTAAGATCAAGGGAGGGGAAGTGCTTGAGGTTTACAATACGTTTGTAAATCCTGAATGTCCTATTCCCGAGGAGATAACCAAGCTTACCTCTATTACTGATGCAATGGTGGCAGATGCTCGTACCATAAAAGACGTGCTTCCTGAATTTTTGGAATTTGTCGGTGACCGTATGTTAATTGCACACAACGCGGATTTTGATACAAGCTTTATTCGTGTCGCCGCAAAAGAACTTGATATTCCGTTTACTAATGCATACCTTGATACACTTGCGCTTTCAAGATATTTAAATGACGATTTAAAAGGTCACAAATTGGACCATCTCGCAAAGCACTATAATCTTGGCGATTTCCATCACCACCGTGCTTGTGACGATGCGGAAATACTTGCCAGAATATTTTTCTGTATGTTAAAACAACTTGAAGAATCCGACGTAAAGAACTTTGAGGATCTTCAAAAGGAAATGAGTGAAAAGACTGACCCTAAAAAGCTCAAGCCTTATCATCAGATCATATTGGTGAAAAATCAAACAGGACTAAAGAATCTTTATAAGCTTATTTCTACGAGCTATCTTCAATATAATCACAGAAAAACCCCAAGGATACCTAAAACAGAGCTTGAAAAGCATCGAGAGGGTCTTATTATAGGATCTGCTTGCGAGGCGGGAGAGCTGTTCAAAGCAATTCTTGAGGGTAAACCTGAAAAGGAAATAGAGGATATCGTAAACTTTTATGATTATCTTGAAATACAGCCTATATGTAACAACCGTTTCTTGATTGCAAAAGGTGAAATTGCAGATGACGAAGGCTTGCGAGAGCTTAATAGAAAGATAGTTGCTCTTGGTGAAAAATATAATAAGCCCGTTGTTGCTACCTGTGATGCTCATTTTTTGAATGAGGAAGATGAAATATACAGAAAGATATTGCTTGCGGGAATGAAGTTCGATGATGCGGATAGAGACATACATTTGTATTACCGAACAACGCAGGAAATGCTTGATGAGTTTTCGTATCTCGGAGAAGAAAAGGCTTACGAGGTAGTCGTTGAAAATACTAATATGATCAACGATATGATAGAAAACGTAAGACCTATACCTAAAGGATCTTATACACCTAATATGGAGGGTGCTGAAGAAGAGCTTCAGGAAAAATGTTGGACACGCGCTAAATCAATGTACGGAGATCCTGTGCCTGAGCTTGTTTCTAACCGCCTTGAAAAAGAACTTACGTCTATTATTAAAAACGGTTTTGCGGTGTTGTATATGATCGCGCAGCGACTTGTTTGGTATAGCGAAAGCCAAGGATACCTTGTCGGTTCTCGTGGTTCTGTTGGATCATCGTTCGTTGCAACAATGGCGGGAATTTCGGAGGTTAATCCTCTGCCTCCTCATTATTACTGCCCAAAGTGCCAATATTCTCAATTTTTTACCGATGGAAGCGTTGGTTCGGGATTTGATTTGCCAGACGCAAACTGTCCTAAATGCGGTCATAAACTAAACGCAGACGGTCATGATATTCCGTTTGAGACCTTCCTTGGATTCTACGGCGACAAATCTCCCGATATAGACCTTAACTTCTCGGGCGATGTTCAAGGTCGTGTGCACAAGTATACCGAAGAGCTTTTCGGCGCGGAAAACGTATTCCGCGCGGGAACTCTCGGAACGCTTGCCGATAAGACGGCATTTGGTTTCGTTGCAAAGTATTTTGAATCCAAAGGCGTTAGTGCGGGACGTGCGGAAATAGACCGTATAATTCAAAATTGTGTCGGCGTTAAACGAACAACAGGTCAGCACCCCGGTGGTATAATCGTTGTTCCGCGTGAATATGAGGTGTATGATTTTACCCCTGTTCAGCATCCCGCGGACGACCCTAATTCCGATATAGTTACAACGCACTTTGCTTTTTCGTATCTGCACGATACGATACTCAAGCTCGATGAGCTCGGACACGATATTCCGACCAAATATAAGTGGCTTGAAAAGTTTTCGAATACTAGCGTTATGGACGTTCCTATGAATGACCGTGACGTTTACGAGCTGTTTTTGAATACCAAACCTCTTGGAGTAACCCCTGACGATATCGATGCGCCGATAGGAACTTTCGGTCTTCCTGAGTTTGGTACACGTTTTCTTCAACAGGTCCTTGTTGATGCGAAACCGAAAAACTTTGCTGACTTATTGCAGATATCGGGACTGACTCACGGTACGGGAGTTTGGCTTGGAAATGCAGATGAGCTTATAAAAGCCGGTATATGTGATATTTCAAAGGTTATCGGATGTCGAGATAATATTATGAACGACCTTATTCGTTACGGAGTGGAAAATGCGCTTTCCTTTAAGATAATGGAATCTGTACGAAAGGGAAAGGGCCTTACACCCGAATGGGAAGAGAATATGCGTGAGCATAATGTTCCCGAATGGTATATTGGATCTTGTAAAAAAATAAAATACATGTTCCCTAAAGCTCACGCGGCGGCGTATGTTATGTCGGCTATCCGACTTGGTTGGTATAAGGTCCATATTCCGATAGCATTTTATTGTGCGATGTTCACGGTAGCTCCCGGAGGATTTGACGCCGAGATAGTTATAAAAGGACGTTCTCACGTTACATCGACTATCAAGGATATTGAAAAACGAGGTAAAGAAGCTTCTCCAAAGGAGCAAAGCTCTATTCCTACGCTTCAGCTTGCAAATGAATGTATGGCGAGAAAAATAAAGTTTTTACCCGTGCATATCGAAAAATCAGATGCATATGCATTTTTACCCGAAAACGGTGCGATAAGAATGCCGTTTTCAGCATTACCCGGACTCGGAGAAAACGCCGCACTTAACATAATCGCGGCAAGAAACGAAGAGCCTTTTTTCTCAATAGAGGATCTTCGTATACGCGCAAAACTCACTAAGAGTGTTATTGAGATCTTGCGTAAAAACAGTGTTCTTGACAGTCTGAATGAGACCGATCAATTAACTATGTTTTAAAGGAAAAACACCACTTCAAAAAATGAAGTGGTGTTTTTCCTTTATTTTGCGGAATAAACAGTCATTCCTACGCCTATATCCCTGATAAGAATGTCTTTAGGCATTCGTGAAAATTTAGCGGTTACGTAAAAGTTCCCCACAGTTCCCGATATATTAAATATCTAAAAACATGTAATATCGTTACAAAAACACATATAACTATCATATTATAAATTTTTTTAAGAAAAATCAATATAAATCGGTATTTTTTACAGCGTGTTAAGAAAAAAATTTTTGAAAAACTAAAGACAGAGGTGATATTATGATTAAAAAATTAATATTGATGTTGATAGCTATAACATTAATTTCGATATATCCTATTCATATTTTTGCAAATTCGTCCGTATTCAGTTGGTATTGCGTTAGAAACAAAGATCACAAACAACCTGTTGCAGATAGTTCTTTGCGGTTTGTTACAGATTACGGTGGGTATTACGTTGACAAGGCTCATGGAGACGATTGCGAAGAAAAGGTGGTTTATCTTACTTTTGATGCAGGATACGAAAACGGTAACGTTTCAAAGATACTGGATGCATTAAAACAGGAAAACGTAACGGGAACTTTTTTTATATTGGACCTACTTCTTCTGAAAAATTCGGATCTTGTAAACAGAATGCTTGATGAAGGTCATACAGTAGCTAATCATACCGCAAAGCATCGAGATGTTTCTGGGTTAGCGAGCAGAGAAGAGTTTGAAGCTGAATTATCTGCGCTTGAAACACTTTTTAAAGAAAAGACGGGAAAAGATATGCCGAAATATTTCAGGCCTCCTGAGGGTAAATTTAGCCTTCAGAGTATGAAATATGCAAATGAGCTTGGATATAAAACTATATTCTGGAGCTTTGCATACGCAGATTGGGATAACGGAAACCAAATGAATATTGAGGCGGCAAAAGCTAAGATCATGGATAACATTCACAACGGTGCGATTTTACTGTTGCATCCTACATCTGCCACAAATGCAAAGATATTGGCAGACGTTATACGTGAACTTAAAGGTCAAGGCTTCAGGTTTGGAACGATGGATGAGCTTACGCAAAAATAAAATGAAAAAATCAAAAAAGTTTTTAACAATATTTTTAGTGCTTTGTTTGGTCTTTATCACCAATTCAAATTCTATTGCTTATGCTAATGAGGCACGTCGTGTATATTCAAAAAATCGAGAAAAGATAGGTCAAGTTGCATTGACCTTTGACGATGGCCCTCATCCAAGATATACGCAAGCCATCTTGGATATTCTCGAAGAATATCATATAACGGCGACGTTTTTTGTTATAGGAGTAAATGCAACGCTATATCCCGAAGCTCTTTTGGCTATATCGGATGCAGGATGCGAGATAGGAAATCACACATTCACTCACGAAAATCTTCGTACTTCCTCTTATGATGAAATATCAGACGAGCTTTTGAAATGCGAAGAGGCTATCGTAGGGCGCGTAAAAACTGTAACCAAGTTATTTCGTCCGCCTCAGGGGGCTTGTACAAAAAAGGTAGAAGATATAGCCGCCTCAAAAGGATATGACATTATATTATGGAGCATAGATACTGAGGATTGGGCTCATACTCCAGCGGATAAAATTGCGGCAAACGTATTATCATCACTCAGTAACGGTGATATTATTCTTATGCACGATTATATTTCAGGCAAAAACACAACATGTGAGGCATTAAAGATCCTGATTCCCGAAATACTAAAACGTGGATATGAATTTGTGACCGTGTCGGAATTAATAAGCGGAGAGTCTGACTAAATCTGACTCTCCGCTTATTATCTTTATTTTATTCTATTACGTTTTCTTCGTTTGTTATTTCTGGATTTTGATTGGCATATGGAGCGATCATATACTTATCAATTATCGGATATGCCGCATAAGTAGCGATAAAGCCTACAAGCGCCAGTATATAAACGAATGGAAGCACGATGAATACCGTAAGTCCGTATGCAAGTGCCAAGAATATAAGACCGATATGTAAAGCTAAAAGAACGATAAATCCAAGGAAAGCCATAAGATTTCTCTTTATACCTAAAGCAGTAAATATCAAAGAATTCTTTAATATTTTAAATGTTTTCAAATCAAATGTTATAAGTAGCTGATACATATAGAATCTCATTGTGATATACAGTATGATTATAGCAAATATCACGCCGTACATAACTGTATCAAGACCTCCGCTTCTTCCTGTGAAGAAGATTATATCTATTATGAGAACTACCGTGAAAAGAAAATCCAAAAGCCCCAAGACAAAGGCTTGTTTCATGTTTCTCTTTATACCGTAAAAGAAATCAGAGAATACGAATACAGCATCGCCTCTGAACAATCCTCTCAGGACATACGCAGCACCAACGTTTTGCCAACCGTAAGTGATAGCAAGAAGCAAAAGCATAGAAGCGGTAACGATTATCATTACGGGAGTAAAATACACAGTGCTATCCGTAAGATTGCTTACAAGGTCAAGTAAGGGAGCTCCAGAAAAAGATGGTGATACGGTACTGATTCCGTAAAGAGGAGTATAAAGAGCCTCATTTATCAATGCGGTTTTTGCGCCGTAAACGTACACAACACAAACTATTACAAACAAAGGGATTATCTGAAACAGCATCAAAAGGTTCAGTTGTAATAACTGTGAAAACTTTCTCCACAAAAGCTTGAAGAAAAATTTCAGAGTTGGCTTACGGTCTTCGATTTCTTCTACACCTTTTCCGTCGCGTGAAAAATCAAACAGTTTAAATTTTTTTGTCTTTTCGTTTTTCAATTTTTTGATTCCTTTATTTTTATATTTATAAATTTTTTATAGTAAAACAATATATTCCGTGCAAAAACAGGAAGATAAAAACATAAAGAAGGGAACACCCAATATATTTTAAGCTTTTCAAAAAAATTATATTTTTTGAATCAGTGCCGCAACGAAGCTTTTCTGAAAACAGGGAAGCATAGATAATATATTTTATCATAAAAGCAACAAGCAACGTTTTAAATATAAAGAAAATACATATTTCTGAAAAAGAAGGTGAATATTCAAGCTTGGTAAAATAGCAAAAATAAACGAGAGTTGCTTCGCAGCCGTTCTTTATTCCAATGTAAATAAGCATTGCTCCGGATATTATCAGATTTGACGTTGAAAATGAAAATATCAGTATAACGCACAGACAAACAATATCCGATAACGAATATCTGAGCAGTACTTTTAACCAGTCAGTTGTTTTTTCGATGTTGTAGAAAGGTACTTCGAAATGCAATCCTATTTTTTGACAGATCGATGATATAAAGCTTTCGTTTAAAAACTTGGGCAATAAAAAACCTATACATAAGGAAGACATAAATATCAAGGCATACTGTAAAATAAGTTTTTTATCGAAATATTTTTTCATATTTGTCTCCATATCCTTTAAATAAGTTGCTTTATATAAAGAATATGAAAGAAAATCAAATCAAATTACTTTTTTTGCGCTCCTAATTCGTTTGCGCGTTCGGTACATGCCTTCATAGCATCAACAATAGAAGAATCAAATTCATATGAATCAAGCACACGAAGAGCTCTTTCGGTAGTGCCTCCTTTTGAAGCTACCTTTTCAACGAGAGCTTTCGGTGATTCGGAAGAAGCCTTTAGCATTTCCGCAGATCCGATAACCACGTCGCATATAGCATTCATAAGTTCTTTGTTAGAGGAAAGACCTTGTGCAACGGCGCCTTCATATATTGCGTTGATAAATCTAAAGACATACGCAGGCGAAGATGATGTGACACCTATCATGGAGTTCATATCCTCTTCGTTTATGATTATATTACTTCCCGCAGAAGCGAAAATATTGCATACAAATTGAAATTTTTCAATATCTACGTTTGGATTGCTACAAATAACCGAAACACCTTTACCTATGATCATAGGAACGTTAGGTAAAACGCGTATAACGTCAGCTTGGTTAAGAGAATCTGAGACGCTTTGAGATGTAATACCTGCGGCAATTGATATGTATAATTTCTGATCGAAGCCTTGGACTTGGGATATTTCCGATAATACTTCTGGATAATTTTGAGGCTTTACGGATAGCAAAACCACATCTGAATTATTTATTGCGTCAGCAATGTTTTTTTCTTTTTTTAGTTTGTCGCTGTTGTTTTTAAAAGAAATGAGTTGATCGGGGTTTTTATCAAAAATCTTGATTTCTTCGATATCTACCGATGAATTTAAAACTCCGGAAATAATTGCCTTAGCCATATTTCCAAATCCTATTACAGCCATTGAGTAGGGCATATTAAAACAAACCTCTTATATATATATTTATTCGACAACACATTATAACACGATTTTTTTAACAAATCATAAATACTTTTCAATTATTACTTAAATTTTAAGAATCTTTGTTTTGTCTTAATATTTCAAATCCGAATACTGCAGCTGCTGCCGCAGTGGACAAAGAACCTCCAAATTCAGTACCGTAATCTATTCTTATGATATTGTCTGCCATATCGAGTACAGTTCCTGAAATACCACGTTTCTCACCGCCTAAAATCACAAATAAAGGCTTTTTTAAGTTTGAATCAAAGATCGATACAGAGTCGCGGATACCCGCGCATATTATGGTATATCCCAATTCTTTAAAAATTTTAATAGCTTCAGTCGGTTCTGAAATATAAAGATCTATCAATTCGGATGCTCCCGCAGATGAACGAGCCACAATACCCGCCGCTCCCATCCAGTTTCTTGGAGAAAGAATAAGTCCATCAGCACCCGATGCATATAGCGATCTTACGGCATAGCCGAAATTATAAGGATCTTCGACTCCTTCGAGAAAGTAATATATTCCATTTTTATTTAATGTGGCATTTGTAAGTGTAGGAATAGAACGGAAAGTACATTCAGCGATAATACCTCCGTGTGTCTGACCTACGGTCATTTGAGCAATTATATCCGAATCGACAAATTCAATTTCAAAATCAAGCTGTTTTGATTTTGCCTTAAGGAAAGATATCTCTTTAGCTTTTGATCTTTTTTTGCTTTCATCTATTAGTATTTTTAATATTTTTCTGTTGTTTGTAATTGATTTTCGTTCTATAGCTTTGATCAATGCCGATATTGAAGACATACCTTCTAAAATCTCGGAGTCGAAAAATTTTTCAGCTTCTTTTTTTTGCATAAAAACCTCTAAAAAATAATTTTAAAATGATATTCAACATATAATTTAGTAATCATTATTAAAATAGGAGCGCATAATTATGATAAACGCACCCATCAACAGAGAACGTTGTATTATTCTCGGACGATATCTGGTCAGTAAAAAGACGACTGTACGAGGTGTAGCCTCACATTTTGGAATAAGTAAAAGCACGGTACATAAGGATATCACACAGACGTTAAAAAAAGAAAATTACGGTCTATATCTTGAAGTAAAAGAAATACTCGATCTAAATAAACAAGAAAGGCATTTGCGTGGCGGGGAAGCCACAAGACAAAAATATCGCTCTATTCAGTCTTTGCGCGGATAAAAAGTAGCATCTTCCATTATATCCTTTGACGAATTGTAAAAAATATGGCACAATCTTTTATAATTTTGATCTCCTATACGATCTTTTAATAAATTAAAGGATTTAATTGTTCCGGGATAATCAAAAGGGTGATTGGAAATACATGGAAGAATATTTGTGCCGCATAATATTAATTTTTTAAGATCGTCGGTTGTATGAATAGAGGTCAAATAATTTATATCCATGCAAAATATTGCGTTTTTAATACCTATAAACCGATCGATCATAGCATTTTCGTAAATGTTAAAATTTCGTTCAAAAGAAGTAAAGGCAGGTTTTAGTTTGTTTTTGTATAACAAATGGTTCATATCTGATTCAAGCCAATCGTTATAATTATAAAAAGGCAGATCTACAAATACTCGATCACTGTGTCCCATACTAAGACGATTAAATGATCGATCGAAAACAATACCGTTCGATAGTACAACGTTAAAGGCTGTATAAATACGAACCCCACGCGGTGCGAGTGATTTAAGATAAGGCTTTAGCGTTTTTAACTTTTGAATTGCAAAAGACATCGGCTTAACATTGCGATCAAACTCATATGTAAAAATAAATTTTCTTATGCCGACCTCTTTGAAAAAATTCAAAGTGAATTTTACGGATTCTTTATCAAAATAATTATTGCATATTAAAAGTGTATCAAAATCTAAATAAGCCAAAATTTCAAAACCTCAAAAATAGAATAAAATAGGTGTAAAAAAGGTAAGCAAAGTAAAAGTAAACAGAAGGCAACCGTTTTTGAACCAGAAACGCAATTATACAAAATGCAAATTTTGTATAATTGAGGGAATAGAAATTAAAAAGAAAATCATATTTTTTTTCTAACCCTCTTGATAATTATAAAAAAGAATGTTATAATGGTGTTAAGGTATATCCTAAATAACCATTATTATAAAGGAGATTTATAAACCGATGGCATTAAAAATGAGATTCCTGTACTATTCAGGAAAAAGCAAAATGAAAGCTTATGCAGAAGCTATTAAGACTGAGTTTGAATTGGCGCAGAACTTTAATGCGATCGATATCATTCCTCCCGCTTATTCTTGCGAAAATGAACGTTTGGTAATACTAGCGGTTTCCGGCAAGGGTGAGCCTGATGATATCCTTCGTCGTTTTTGTTCCGAGCTTAACAAAAAGAAAGCTCAGAATATCGCTCTCTTGGTAGATGGCGATGAAAAGATCGCTAACAAGCTTGTTGAGGTTTTGCGTGAGGCGGGCTCGAACGTTATTGATAATATTCTGTACGTTAAGCTTGGTGGTCTTCCTATATTCGGAAGCAAAATAAGTGCAGAAGAAAAAGCTGCTTTGCTTGATTGGGCGCATACGATCGTAAACAGCATTCAGTAATAAAAAAGTACATTTATTTGCGTATTTGCGGAAGTGATCAAACAAAGATCACTTCCGCTTTTTTATTTTGCTATTTTTTCGATACTTATAGAGTCTATCAAAAGCTCTCCGTTTTTATCGGTTATCGTAAAATATTGCTTTCTTGAACCGTTTCCTATATCGCGTCTGAATGTACCGTTGTTTTCATAAATTTTATATTCAAGAATGATCAAATATTTTGTATAATTGCTTCCCGTCTTTTTATCCGTTACCGTCTCAACTTCTTTTTCGGTGATAAGTACGTCATACACCTTTTGCATAGTAAAACGATCTAAAGGCTTTTGCTTTTTATAATACTCTTCGGAAAAACGAGAATTATAGCTCTTATGATCTCCGTTAACAATATCTTGAATATATGCTAACATAAATTTAACTTCAGGCGAATATTTATCTGTTTTATTGAGATCTACTCCTGACGTTACTCCTGTAGATGAATTACAAACCCGTATGTATTCGTTTTTGATAAGTTCAAGATACTTTTCATCTTCAAAAATATTTTCATTATAGTCGGCGGGATAAAAATCATAATCTATTTCGATAGGCTCAAAAGCTTTTTGGCTATTTACGTATTCAATAATCTCAATAATTATTGCAAGGACGGCTATAAACGCAATAATACACACAATGGAAATTAAAAGCTTTTTTTTGCTTTTTTTACTTCTTTTCTCGTTGATAGTGTCAGTGGAATAAAGGTCGATATCTTTAACATTCTCTTTTGGGGCTTGCCCCATTTTTTTGTTTTTCATAAATATCCTCCGTCAATGACTGACTTTACTTCAATATATATTATCACAAAAACCAGAAAAATTCAACACTTATATTGGGATTTGTTTAATTTTTTATTAAATTATTTGTTTTTTCATTGTATTTCATCAAGTATTATGATATAATATACTGTAGTTTATTTTAACTTCAAAAAGTTCAGAAAAGCAAGAGGAAATAAAAAATGAAATACCTTATATTGATACCAGATGGAATGGCAGATGAGCCTATAAAAGAATTGGATGATCTTACCCCATTGCAAAAGGCTGATACGCCTACTATAGATATGCTTTCGAAAAAATCTTTAGTCGGAACGGTATCTAACATTCCTGATGGAATGGTTCCCGAAAGTGATACTGCCAATATGGCTATTCTTTCTTTTGATCCTAAAATATATTCAAAAGGCAGATCTCCTCTTGAAGCTGTAAGTATAGGCATAGAAATGCAACCTGATGAAACCGCATACCGCTGTAATGTAGTTACACTTACGGAAGAACAAGAAAACTACGAGGACAGAATAATCCTTGATCATAGCGCGGATGAGATTTCTACGTCAGAAGCAGATCTGCTCATTAAGGCTCTTGAAGAAAAGCTTGGTAATGAAGTCAGAAAATTTCATACAGGAATAAGCTACCGCCACTGCCTTATTTGGAAAAACGGAAATGATACTTATAATTTTATGCGTCCGCACGATATTCTTGGTAAACGCATAGGCGATTATTTGCCCAAAAAAGAGGATGGCGGTGAGGAATTTCTAAAGCTCATGCGTGAAAGTTATGATATTCTTAAGGATCATCCCGTTAATATTGCACGTAAAGAAAAAGGTCTTAAGCCTGCGAATGCTGCATGGCTTTGGAGTCCGGGTAAAAAGCCTAAGTTGCCGTCCTTTAAAGCAAAGTGGGGATTGAACGCGGCGGTAATATCAGCGGTTGACCTTATTAAAGGAATTGGTATTTGCGCTGATATGAAGTCTATTGATGTAGAAGGCGTAACAGGTAACGTTCATACAAATTATGATGGAAAAGCAAATGCAGCGATAGAGGCTTTCAAGAACGGTATGGATCTTGTATATGTTCACGTTGAAGGTCCTGATGAGTGTGGACATCGCGCGGAGATCGATAACAAAGTTCTTTCGATTGAGCTTATTGATAAAAAGATCCTTGCTCCTGTATATGAATATCTTAAAAACTGCGGTGAAGATTTTAAAATAATGTTGCTTCCCGATCATCCTACGCCTATTCGTCTTCGTACCCATACGATCACCCCTGTTCCCTTTATGATATATTCTTCAAAGAGTGAACAGGTTGGAGTCGAGTGCTTTAACGAGTTTAGCGCAAGGGAAAAGAATTTCTATATTCCCAATGGATTTTCTCTTATGGAGCATTTTGTCGAAAAATAATGATTAATGAAAGGCGATATTTGATATGCCGGATATTGAACATAACGAATACTCAAAAGAGCAATCCCCTGCTCTTTTGAGTGACAACGCACTTACGCCTGACAAGAAAAACAAGCTATCAAATTTTTTGGATTACATTGAAGTATTTGTAATAGCTATTTGCTTTGTTATTTTGTTGTTTTCGTTCAGCGGAATAAGACTTTGTACAGTAAGTGGTCCTTCTATGGAAAAAACTCTTTATAACAAAGAGAAACTTATTACATCGAATATAAATTATACTCCTGAACGTAACGATATAATAGTTTTTCATCAAACAGGAGACTACTCCTTTAATGAACCTATTGTAAAAAGAGTTATAGGTGTTGCGGGTGATACGGTAAACGTAAAATACGAAAAAAATGACGTTATAGTTACGGTGACGGATAGTGACGGAAACGTTACGGTGCTTGAAGAAGATTATCAATATATAGATGGAAATTCTTATAATCCCTACCCTTTGCCGACCACTGTAACGGTAGAAGAAGGAACTGTTTTTGTTATGGGCGATAACAGATATAATTCTGCTGATAGCCGCGACGGTCGAATCGGACTGGTTGACACAAGAAGAATTTTAGGAAAGGTTATCTTTCGTATATCACCGTTTTCAAGATTAGGAATAGTAAAATAACAATATGTAATTGGAGGTGTGTGGTTTATGCCATCGCAAAATATTCAATGGTTTCCCGGACATATGGCAAAAACCAGACGTCTTATCAGTGAAAACCTGAAAAATGTCGATGCTGTTATTGAGCTTTTAGATGCAAGAATCCCTTATAGTTCTCGCAATCCTGAAATACAAAGGCTTTGCGCAGACAAACCGTCTATAATTCTTTTGAACAAAGCGGATCTTGCCGATCCCGCTGTTACAAAGTCTTTTATAGAGCATTATTCAAATGAGAAACATATATGCATCGAAACCGATTGCATAAGCGGTAAAGGGATATCTCAAATAACGCCAGCAATAAGATCCTTGTGCAAAGAAAAGCTTGAGCGCTATGAAGGAAAAGGAATGGTAGGGCGTTCCCTAAAAGCTATGGTCGTAGGTATTCCGAATGTTGGAAAATCCTCGTTGATAAACAAGATCTGCGGAAATAAAAAAGCAAAGGTTGAAAACAGACCCGGTGTCACTTTGGATAAACAATGGGTGTCTACCAATATCGGTATTTTGCTTATGGATATGCCAGGCGTTTTGTGGCCGAAATTTGAAGACAAGATAGTGGGAGAAAATTTGGCGATAACGGGGGCTATCAAGGATGATGTTCTCGACGTGGAAGAAATAGCTATGCTTCTTTGCGGAAGACTTCGCAATATGTATCCCGAATATCTTTGCGAACGATACAAGTTTGATTCTCTTCCCTCTAAGGATGAGGCGGATAATTACGATCTTATGTGTCTCATAGGCAGGAAAAGAGGTTTCCTTATTTCAGGTGGAGAGGTCAACACGGAACGAACTGCCAATATGCTTCTTGATGAATTCCGCACTGCTAAGATCGGGCGGATAACTCTCGACGTAATATCTGGTTGACGGAGGTTTTTATGCTCGATTATACTTTAGAGCTTGAAGCTGAACAAAACGGTTACTCTGTTGTCTGCGGAGTAGACGAGGCGGGGCGAGGTCCTTTGTGCGGTCCTGTTGTTGCCGCTGCTGTCATACTTCCAAAAGGTCTTTATCTCGAAGGCTTGAACGATTCAAAAAAGCTCACCGAAAAGAAACGAGAGATCCTTTTTGATCAAATATGCGAAAATGCGATAGCTTACGCTATTGCCGAAGGTTCTGTAGAGGAGATCAATGAAACTAATATTCTTGAAACGACCTTGCATACGATGCGTAAAGCAATCGCTATGTTAGATATATCTCCCGATTTTGCGCTTATTGATGGAAATATCAACCGTGACTTTCAGCTTCCGACTAAAGCGGTAATACACGGTGATGCAATATCCCCCTCTATTGCGGCTGCATCTATTCTCGCAAAGGTTACAAGAGACCGCAAGTGTCTCGAGCTTGACCGCGAATATCCGCAATATGAAATTGCAAAGCACAAAGGCTATGGTACTAAAGTACATATGGACGCGCTTCGCAAATATGGTCCTGCGCCTATACACAGAACAAAATTTATAAGATTTCTTGACAAGGACAAGCAATGAATTCAAAAGGAATCGGAGATATTGGTGAAAAGAAAGCGGCTCGTTTTTTTAAAAAGAAAGGTTACCGCATTATTGATCGAAATAAGCATGAATCTCATAATGAAATAGATATTATTGCGGCTAATACTCAATTTGTTGTTTTTGTTGAGGTTAAGACAAGAACATTAAACGCCAAAGATGACGTGCCTTACGGAATCGCGGCTTCTGCGGTAAATAGCGCAAAGCAAGAGCGAACTGTAAAAGGTGCGAGAAGCTTTATATCATCTAATCAAAAAAAGATCAAAAACAGAATGATTCGGTTTGATGTTGTAGAGGTTTATCTTGACAAAGAAACTTTGCAAGTAAAAGGTATAAATCATATTGAAAATGCATTTGTTTCTAAATGATTTTAAATAAAATTTGTATAAAATTAAGAGGAAGAAAAAATGAAATACTTTAGCACTCGTGATTCTCAAAAAAACAAATTTGATTCGGCGGTCGTTATAAAGCAAGGCTTGGCAACAGACGGCGGTTTGTTTGTTCCTGAAGCTATACCTGCGTTGACAAAAGAAGAAATACTATCTCTTTGTGATAAAACATATCCTCAAAGAGCTGCTTACATACTCTCTAAGTTTTTAACGGACTATACTTATGAAGAGCTTTTAGCCGATAGTGAAAGCGCATATGCTGAAACATCGTTTGTCGGTGGCGCAGCTCCGTTGAAAAAGATCAATGATACGCTTTCGTCTTTGGAGCTTTGGCACGGTCCTACTGCCGCTTTTAAGGATATGGCGTTGCAGATAATGCCTAGACTTCTCTCTCGTGCGCTTGTGAAGACAGGCGAAAGTAATACGGCGCTTATACTTGTTGCAACATCCGGTGACACGGGAAAAGCCGCTCTTGAGGGTTATAAGGACATAGACCATGTTAAAATAATGGTGTTCTACCCTGTTGACGGAGTAAGCAAGGTGCAGAAGCTTCAGATGGCTACTCAAACAGGTTCTAATGTCAATGTTTGTGCTATTCGTGGAAACTTTGATGATGCTCAGAACGGTGTTAAGAAGATTTTTGCGGATGCTGCAGCTAAAGAAAAACTACTTGAAAATAATTATATTCTTTCGAGCGCAAACTCTATTAACTGGGGACGTTTAGCTCCTCAGATCGTATATTACGTATCGGCGTACTGCGATATGATAGCTTCGGACGAAATAAGCTACGGTGAGACAGTCAACGTTTGTGTTCCTACAGGTAACTTTGGAAATATCTTTGCCGCGTATATAGCAAAAGCAATGGGACTTCCCCTCGGAAAGCTTATTTGCGCTTCTAATGCCAATAACGTACTTACCGAATTTCTGAGAACGGGTACTTATGATAGAAACCGCAAATTCCATATGACTATGTCTCCCTCGATGGATATTCTTATATCGAGCAACCTCGAACGTTTGCTTTATTTTACCGCAGGCTCAGAGGAAACCGCAAAATATATGAAAGAACTCAATACTGTTGGCAAATATACTGTAAGTGATAATATCCGAGAGCTTATCGCAGAAAATTTTGTGGGATTTTGCGCAGATGAGACGGAAACAGCAAATACAGTTCGCAAGTTTTATGAAAAATACGGTTATCTTGCAGATACGCATACCTCTGTTGCATTGTGTTGTGCGGAAAAATATGTTGAGGAAACAAATGACAATACAAAAATTATCGTTGCGTCTACCGCGAGCCCATACAAATTTGCTGCTGACGTATATCGCTCACTGACAAGCAAGGATGCTTCAGCTGATACAGGTGCTTTGAACGATCTATCCGATTTCACAAAAACGGATATAACTTACCCGCTTCGCGACCTCGATAAGAGAGAGATCAGATTCTCTGAGGTCATTGATTCGGACGATATGCTTAAGGCTGTATACAAGTTTATGTAAAACACGGGGTTGTTGCCTCACGGCAACAACCCTTTTTAAAAAGAATTTATTTCTTTTCCTTAAATGTCGCGCAAACTGTGTCCGCACTTGTTGTCGCGCTGCTGGGACCAACTGCTATCTCACCTGCCATACAGTAGGTGTCGCAATCGTGATACATACAATTCTTAACATCACAACGAATGCCCTTGATGTGTTCCTTGCAAGTCTTTGCAGTTCCGCATCCGCGTGTTTCGGTTTCGTGATTCATTATTTTTACCTCCTTATGATAAGAATATTATTATTCTGCTCATAAATGCAAATTTTATTCATAAACTGATAAGGAGTCATTATGGCGATTTTTGTTATTTCAGATCTTCATCTTGACGTTAAATCCAATGAAAAATCTATGGAAGTTTTTGGATCAAGATGGAAAAATTACACTGAAAGAATTTCAAATAATTGGAATAAGCTTATAGAACCTACGGATACGGTTATTGTTCCCGGAGATATTTCTTGGGCATTGACAACCAATGATGCTCTTTATGATCTCTTGTGGATAGAAAAGCTTCCCGGTAAAAAGATCATTATGAAGGGCAATCATGACTTTTGGTGGTCTACAGTTTCAAAAATGAAAAAGTTTTTTTCTGATAACGATATAACCACTATCGATATTTTGAATAATAATGCTCTTGAAATTGAAAATTATATCATCGCAGGTTCACGAGGTTGGTTTGTTGATAAATCTGTTCAAAATACAGAGCTTAATGTCGATTATGAAAAAATAATCAACCGAGAAGTTATTCGTCTTAAAATGTCGTTAGATAATGCTAAAAAACTTAAAGAAGAAACTAAAAAAGAAATTTTAGCTTTCTTTCATTTTCCGCCCGTATGGGCAGATTATTGCTGTGAACCGATTGTTCAGCTTTTAAAAGAATATGATATAAATCGTTGCTATTTCGGACACATACACGGTTCTTATAACGTAAGCGGACGTTTTGATTATCAAGGAATTGAATTTAATATGATATCTGCAGATTTCCTTGACTTTATTCCGCTATTTATAGGATAATTTTTCAAATATCTATTGACAAATCGCACAAAAAAAAGTACAATATATTAGTATGTAAAAAAATAAACAAACATATCGGAGGTTTAAACTAAAATGAGTTTGACAAAAAAGGAAGCAATTGAAAAAAACAGATATGAGTTGCAGTTTTCTATTGAAAAAGCAACTTTTGATGCTGCGGTTGAAAAGGTATATCGTAAGCAAGTAAAAACAATTAGTGTTCCCGGATTCAGAAAAGGAAAAGCTCCCCGTTCTATTATTGAAAAAATGTACGGCACGGGCGTTTTCTATGAAGATGCTATCAATGATCTTATCCCTGCCGCTTATCCTGCTGCTCTTGCTGAGTCTGAGCTTGAGGTTGTAGGTCAGCCCGAATTTGACATAGTTAGCCTTGATGAGAACGGACTCGTTCTTTCTGCAAAGGTTTATGTTAAGCCTGACGTTGAGATCAAGGATTACTGCGGAATCGAAGTTGAGAGCGCAGTAGAGCCTGTTACCGACGAAGAGATAGACAAAGAGATCGAGACTATTCGTGAGCGTAATTCTCGTGAGATCGAGGTTACAGATCGTGCGGCTGAAATGGGTGACACAGCAGTTATCGATTTTGAGGGCTTCTGCGACGGCGTTGCTTTTGAAGGTGGTAAGGGTACGGATTATGCTCTTACTCTCGGATCGGGTTCTTTTATCCCTGGATTTGAGGAGCAGATCGTTGGCAAGAACATTGATGATGAGTTCGATGTAAATGTTACCTTCCCTGCTGAATATCACGCAGCAGATCTTGCTGGTAAAGATGCAACTTTTAAGGTTAAGATCCACGCGCTTACAAAGGTAGAACTCCCTGCTCTTGATGATGATTTCGCAAAAGATGTTTCTGAATTTGATACTTTTGATGAATATAAGGCTGATATGAAGGCAAAAATCGAAAAGAGACATGAGACTGCTTCAGAGAATGCTCTTGAAGAAAAGCTTGTTGAAGCTCTTATCGAAAAGCTCGAAGCTGAAATCCCTGAGGCTATGTTCGAGGAAGAAACCGAGAACTACGTTCGCGACTATGATATGAGACTTCGTTCTCAGGGCATGGATCTTGCGACATTCCTTAAGTATACAAACCAGACTCTCGATTCTCTTCGTGAGCAGATGAGACCTCAGGCAGAGCGTCAGGTAAAGGGCAGACTTGCTCTTGAAAAGATCGCTGCTCTTGAGAACCTTGCTGCATCTGAAGAGGATATTGAGGCAGAATATGCTCAGATCGCATCTGCTTACAACGTTGATGTTGAGCAGGTTAAGGCAAGCATCGCAGCCGATGCTATCGCAGCCGATATGAAGGTTAAAAAGGCTGTTGAATTCGTAAAAGAAAAGGCTGTAATAAAATCTAAATAATTTCTGTTTTTACACTGTTTGCAACAATTTCGGAGGTGATTTTTAATGTTTAATTCAGAAAACAAAAGATATGATGCACTTGTTCCCATGGTCGTGGAACAAACAAGTCGAGGCGAACGTTCTTATGATATTTTTTCACGTTTGCTTAATGACAGAATTATATTTTTATCCGATGAAGTAAACGATGCAACCGCTTCTTTAATCGTTGCGCAACTGCTTTTCCTTGAAGCTCAAGATCCTGATAAAGATATTAGCTTTTACATCAACAGTCCCGGCGGTTCTGTTACCGCGGGAATGGCTATATACGATACTATGAATTTTATAAAATGTGACGTTTCTACGATCTGTATCGGTATGGCCGCAAGTATGGGTGCTTTTCTTCTTTCCGCAGGTACTAAGGGTAAGCGTATTGCTCTTCCCAACAGTGAGATAATGATCCATCAGCCTCTCGGCGGTGCAAGAGGTCAGGCGACCGATATTAAGATACAAGCAGATCTTATACTTCGTACACGTGAAAATCTTAATCGTATTCTTGCTGAAAATACGGGTCGTCCTATCGAAGAGATAGCAAGAGACACAGAGCGTGATAATTATATGACAGCTCAAGAAGCACTTGAATATGGACTTATCGACAAGATATTTGCTAAAAGAGCGTAATTGCTTGTCTTGAAAGGATTGTAATGGCTTCAAATAATAGCAACAACGGTAATAAAAATTCAAACATCAGATATTGCTCTTTCTGTGGGCGTAACGAATCTCAAGTTAATTTTTTGATTCCTTCGCCCACGGGAACTTATATTTGTGATTTCTGTGTAGATGCTTGTCAACAGCTTATTTATGAAAATACGGTTGTTCAGACGGATATAGACGACCTTACCTTTGAAACTCTGCCCAAACCAACGCAGATCAAGGATATACTTGATGAATACGTTATAGGTCAGGACGAAGCTAAGGTCGCTCTATCCGTGGCAGTTTATAACCACTACAAGCGTATTCTTTACAGAAAAAGTAATGAGGACAAAAAGAAAAAGGGCGATAACGATATATCCGAAGTAGATATTCAAAAGAGCAACGTTCTCCTTATAGGTCCTACGGGTGTGGGTAAAACTTATTTGGCTCAAACATTAGCAAAGTCCTTAAAAGTTCCCTTTGCTATCGCGGACGCTACCACTCTTACCGAGGCGGGTTACGTCGGAGAGGACGTTGAGAATATTCTTCTTCGCCTTATCCAAGCTGCTGATTACGATATCGAGCTTGCGGAAAAAGGAATCATCTATATCGACGAGATAGACAAGATCGCTCGTAAGAGCGAAAACCGTTCTATTACTCGAGACGTTTCGGGCGAGGGTGTTCAGCAAGCGCTTCTCAAGATACTTGAAGGAACGGTTGCAAATGTTCCCCCTCAAGGCGGAAGAAAGCATCCTAATCAAGAGTTTATTCAGATAAATACTGAAAATATTCTCTTTATTTGTGGCGGAGCTTTTGATGGACTTGATAAGCTGATCGAAAAACGCCAAGGAAATCAAACTATTGGATTTTCAAGTGAAATAAAGAAAAAAATCGAGCGTAAGGCAAACGGCATTTTTAAGGAAGTTACGCCTCACGATATCGTGAAATTCGGACTGATCCCTGAGCTTGTAGGCCGTATTCCCGTAATCGTTACGTTAAATGACCTTGATAGAGATGCTCTTGTCCGTATTTTAAGCGAACCTAAGAATTCCATTTTGAAGCAGTATTTAAAGCTTTTGGAAATGGACGGTGTAAAGCTTACCTTTGATGATTCAGCGCTTCAAGCTATCGCGGGCTTGGCTATTGAACGTAATACAGGCGCGCGCGGACTTCGTTCTATTATGGAAGGAATTATGATGGATATCATGTACGAAGTTCCCTCAAGACCCGAAATTGCCGAAGTCGTGATACACGAAAATTGCGTAACGAAGCAAGAAAAACCCGAATATATTCTCCGCGAGATCGTTGACCTTGAAGCTCCGAAGATCGCGGGAGAACTTACAGAATAATAGAAAATGCACTTGTGGCAGATCGTCGCAGGTGCATTTTTCATAATATATTCAGTAAAGATTCATTTCAACTATCAATAGAAAATGTTTTATTATTTCAACAAGCAGGTTATTGAATATTTCAACTCCATATGATATAATATTATCACAAAAGCAAGGATGAATATCGGTAGAATTATAGGAGAAGAGTATGAATAATATTACCTATATCAAATTTTTAAACAAAATAGAAAAACTGAAATGTAATACTCGCCATTCGTGGACATCAAGCGGCAGACAAGAAAGTGTTGCTGAACACTCTTGGCGGCTTACTGTAATGGCAATGCTTTGCGCTGACGAATATCCCGATCTTGACATAAACAAAGTTATAAAAATGTGTCTCATTCACGATTTCGGTGAAGCGATCACGGGCGACATTCCCGCGTTCCTCAAAACTGCACAAAACGAAATTGATGAGGATAATGCTGTTGTAAAATTGTTGTCGGAACTACCTGATGATTTTCGCAACGAGCTTCAAGAATTGTTTGATGAAATAAACGCGCGTGAAACACCCGAAGCAAAGTTATTCAAATCACTTGACAATTTGGAAGCATTGATTTCACATAATGAAGCCGATATTTCCACTTGGCTGCCACGCGAATATGAAGAAAATCTTACATACGGACAGAAGAATTGTGAGTGGTCTGAATGGACTAAAGAGCTGAGAGAGGAAATAAAGAAAGATAGTATTGAGAAAATCAAAGAGGAAGGCAATAATTATTTTAATGAATAAAAGCCTAAAAGTTAAATTATATTTTTAATAAAATATTACCGCCGAGATAGACTATTTTGTCAATCTCGGCGGTGGTTTTTAATATAAAATGTTAATTACTTAAAAGAAAGTAGCGACTTCTTGCTTTGGAACGACTGCAAACTCGGTGGATTCAACGTATATAACAGGACCTTCGGAACGATAAAGGGCGGTCTTTTCAATTTTGATTCTTCCCTTTACTGTTATCCAATCGCGAGTTTTCAGATTTATATCATTTGAGAACTTTGCGACCAGTCCGCTATATTGTATATCATCAACGCAGCATGTCATAACGTGTCTGCCTATTATCACGGAGCGCTTAGGTAAACGGGAGTCGGTTGCGATAATTCCTTTGAATTTTACTATTTTGTCACGATAGGTGTCCATATTTTCCGAAAGATCTCTATACCAAAGCGCGTAATCCTCGTCTGCTATTTCAATAATAGGAGCATTTACGTCAAAAGGCAGAGGATCTTCGATCTCGTCGTATTCAACGTGACCGTCGGGATAATCGTAAACAATAGCCGCACGGCGTGTAGTACCGCGTATTACCTTGTGTATTTGCTCTTTATCGATATCATCGGTAGTACGGTTCAAAACGATCATTTCGGCATCCTGCATTTTATCTACCGTAAGCTGACGCATATTCGTGTTATACGTCAAAAACGTAGCCGCTTCGGCAAACATCATATTCTGATATATTTCCCAATTCTTTGGGAAAGCTCTGTAAAGTGATTGAAGCAACCACATACCGTTATACTCAATAATTATTCTATCGTATTTATGCTCGGTAGATATCTTCTCAAGGTTAGCTCTTGTAAGGTCTTTTTCGTCTTCTATGAGATGAATATTAACGTTTTTACCCCAAAAAGCCGTAGGGTCGAGTTCCTCGATGCCTTCTTCGCACATCAGAACCAGCGTTTTTTCGCCGCTGTTGAAGTTTTGATCGTTAAGCGACTCTTGGATAATGGTCGTCTTTCCGCCTTCCAGAAAGCCTGTAAAGAGGTATACGGGCATTTTCATTTGATCAGTCCTCTTTTCTTTTATCTAATTAAAGTTCAAATAGTTTTGCAATAGCATCTTCATTAATATCTGCGCCGATAACACATATCTTTCCTATTGTCGCAGATGATCCGCTTCTGACATCAGCTTCACCTGGAACGTAGTCAAAATGTATCCAGCTTCCGTCAATAGACGCAACTATTCCCTTTGCTCGAAGTATCATGCCGAAGCGATCGGAATCGTTAAGAGCATTTAGAATTGCTATTATATCCTCTTTAGAATACTTTTTAACAGTCTCTCGTCCCCAGCTTGTAAATACGTCATCTGCATGGTGGTGGTGATGATGTTTATGATCGTGATCATGGCAATGACATTCTTCATGTTCGTGCTCATGGTGATGTTCGTGCTCATGGTGATGTTCATGCTCATGGTGATGTTCATGCTCATGGTGATGTTCATGCTCATGGTGATGTTCATGCTCGTGCTCGTGCTCATGACAATGACATTCTTCGTGCTTATGCTCATGGTGGTGACCGCAAACCGGACAAGATTCCTCACTCATTAATGCTTTGAGCTGCTTTTCAATAGTGGATACCTGCTCCAATGCCTCGATGAGTGTATGAATATCGAGTTCATTAGCTGGCGTTGTAACTATTGTAGCATTCGGGTTATGCTCACGAACTAATTTAAGTGATTCGGAAAGTTTAGCATCTGTTGTTTTGTCTGTATGGCTGAACAAAATGCAACCTGCGTTTATTATCTGGTCGTTAAAGAATTCTCCGAAATTCTTCATATACATCTTGCATTTATTAACGTCAACGACAACTACCGCACTGTTGATTTCTGCACCATCAATATTTGCATCTACTACTGCTTTAGTAACGTCACTGAGTTTACCTACGCCCGAGGGTTCAATAAGAATACGGTCGGGAGAATAGTCATCTACAACCGTTTTTAATGCTTTGCTGAAATCTCCGACAAGTGAACAACAAATGCAACCTGAATTCATCTCTGTGATCTCAACCCCTGAATCCTTTAAAAAGCCGCTGTCAATACCTATCTGACCAAATTCGTTTTCTATAAGAACTATTTTTTCACCTTTGTAAGCCTCGTGTATAAGACGGTTTATAAGCGTTGTTTTTCCTGCTCCGAGAAATCCTGAAATAATATCTATCTTGGTCATATTTCACCTCAATAATAAATTATGCATATAATAAGTGTGTATATAAATAAAACGTAACAAAGGTTGCCGCGAAAACGCCGCAACCTTTGAATATCTTTTTATTAAGCCTTGTTGACTGAACCGAAAAGCTCCATCTTTTCCTTTACGGTAGCCTTGATAGCTTCAAAGCCGGGAGCAAGAAGCTTTCTGGGGTCAAATCCCTTACCGGAAAGATCTTTTCCAGCCTCAATATATTCTCTTGTAGCGGCAGCAAAGGAAAGCTGACACTCGGTGTTTACGTTGATCTTAGCAACGCCGAGAGAAATAGCCTTCTTGATCATATCTGCAGGAATACCCGTGCCACCGTGAAGAACAAGGGGCATTACGCCTGTCTTCTGCTGAATAGCGTCAAGTGTATCAAAAGAAAGACCTGCCCAGTTTTCAGGATACTTACCGTGAATGTTACCAATACCTGCAGCAAGCATTGTAACGCCGAGATCTGCAATCATCTTACATTCATTGGGATCAGCACATTCGCCGCTTCCGATTACGCCGTCCTCTTCGCCACCGATAGCGCCGACCTCTGCCTCGAGGGACATGCCCTTTTCGTTGCAGATCTTGATAAGTTCGGTAGTCTTTGCAACATTTTCATCGATCGGGTAGTGAGAACCGTCGAACATTACAGAAGAAAATCCAGCATCTATACACTTGAGACAGCCTTCATAAGAGCCGTGATCAAGATGAAGTGCTACGGGAACAGTAATTTTGAGTTCATCAATCATACCGTTTACCATACCTACAACGGTCTTATATCCGCACATATACTTCCCCGCACCTTCGGAAACACCGAGAATAACGGGAGAATTCATCTCCTGTGCAGTCAAAAGGATGGCTTTGGTCCATTCCAGGTTATTGATGTTGAACTGACCGACGGCATAGTGGCCGGCCTTTGCTTTGGTAAGCATTTCTTTTGCGGAAACTAACATAATATGATCTCCTTTAATTTTATTCCTCAAATATTATACACGATTCGGCATAAAAAATCAAGTATATGCGCAAAATATTTTTACTTTTTTCTCAAATTTTATCAAAAATGTGATAAGAACAATTTATTTGACGTCGCAAGCGAAGAGATGGACCTCTTCCTTGCCCCAAGTCTCGGTAAATTTAACCTCAAGACACTTTGCACTGAGCGCAAGAGGAACCTTGACAAGTGCGTGGTAGTTATTGTCCGCCTCGTATACTTTTTCTCCGTCGGCATAAACTTCGAACGCACGGACAATCGTATCCGCTACCTTGACGGGAACGAAATCCTTGCCCTCGTTGAGCTTCATCGGGAAGACCTGCATCTTGAAGTTCGGCGTGACCGAGGTTCTTTCCCAATCGCGGTCAAACTGAATTCTGAGCTCCGAAAGCTTCTTTGCCTCATCCCAAGAGAAAGTAATTGCATCTCCCTTTGCCAAAACGATCTCGTTGCGATCGGTCTCACTTCTCGGACGTTCGATTCCGTTAAAGAGTACTTCTCTTTGAGCATCGCTGAGATTCATTTTTGCGTCAAGTGAAACGGAAGGAATCTTTCTCGGAAGTCCCGGCAAAAAGACACCGTCCTCTTGGAGCTTGGTTTGCAATTTCTTCACGTAGTCTCCGCGCAAGTCGCGAGGACGCA
>JAZSIP010000087.1:0-18351 GCA_045533915.1 Eubacteriales bacterium | reverse complement strand
ACGGCTAAAGCCACCAAACGCTGTTTTATGGGGATTTATTATTTTGGTTTTCTAAATAAAAAGAATACGCCCGATATTGATAAATAATGGACTGTCGAGGACGCCAGTCCCTACAAAAAATGGTATAATTTTGTTTGTATTACTCTCGCCGTAAGGCGACGGCAAACTTAAACAAATTTCAATTTCACCATGTAGGGACCGGCGTCCTCGACGGTCCGTTTTAATAAAAATAATATTGGGCGTGTTTTCTTTTGCTTACTTTTCTTTTTCAAAAGAAAAGTAAGCGCGTCCTTAAGCCCAAGCCATAGTGGTGGGTTTTTCTTCAACGATTATGATATCCTTAAGGAAAGCTACTGCCTTACAAAGTCCCTCATCGATAGACATTACGCTATCCTCATGCTCAATAGAGAGTACGCGGTCGTATCCGCAGAGGCGGAGATTAGATACGAGATCTCTCCAATAAGTCTCGTTATTACCGTAACCAACGGTACGGAATACACAAGATCTCTCAAGCTCCTTACCGTAATGCTTGGTATCAAGAACACCGTTTACTGCGGTATTGTACTTATCGATCTTTGTATCCTTAGCGTGAACGTGATAAATAGCTCCCTTGAGCGCACGTATTGCCGCAACGGGATCGATTCCCTGCCAGATAAGGTGCGAGGGGTCAAAGTTTGCGCCGATAACGTCGCCTACTGCCGCGCGAAGCTTAAGTAAAGTTTCGGGGTTGTATACACAGAATCCGGGGTGCATCTCAAATGCGATATGGCTGACCTTATGAGCAAGAGCAAACTCACCCATATTCTTCCAATAAGGAATAAGCTTCTCTTCCCACTGCCAATTAAGGATCTCAATATAGTCATCGGGCCAAGCGCAAGTTACCCAGTTGGGATTTGTGGAGTTGTCGCTGTCTCCGGGGCAGCCCGAGAATCCGATAACGGTATCAATACCGAGCTTTTCAGCAAGAAGAATAGCGTTTTTGAAGTCCTCGTCGTAAGCAGCGGCTACGTCCTTCTTAGGATGAAGAGGGTTACCGTGACACGCGAGAGCGCAGATCTCAACATCATACTTCTTAAAGGTTGCTACAAACTCGTCATACTTCTTCTCATCTGCGAGAAGCTCTGCGGGATTGCAGTGAGCCTTTCCGGGATATCCTCCCGCACCGATCTCAACGGTATGTACGCCAAGTCCCGTGAGTATCTTTAAAGTCTCGTCAAGAGATTTTGTTCCATAAAGGTTAGCAAGAACTGAAAGTTTCATTTTTTTATTCCTTTCTTTGTTTTATGTGTTTTTGTATTTTTAATTTTCAAATTCCATTTCCATAAGACGTTTATTGAATTCTTCCGCGGTATTGTATCCCATCTTCTTTTGTCTGTGATTCATTGCGGCTATCTCGATTATAACGGCAAGATTTCTTCCGGGGTGAACGGGAACGGTTATTGCGGGAATATTTATACCGAGAAGATCCTCATATTCCTCTTCAAGTCCGAATCTGTCATACATCTTTTCGGGATCCCAATGCTCAAGCTTAATAACGAGATCGATTCTCTCAGTCTCGCGTACCGATCCCATACCGAAGATCCTGCGAACATCAACTATACCTATTCCGCGAAGCTCTATATAATGTCGGATAAGCTCGGGAGCTGTACCAACAAGAGTTTTTGACGAAACACGCTTTATCTCGACGGCGTCGTCAGCAACAAGTCTGTGTCCTCTCTTTACAAGCTCGATAGCGGTCTCACTCTTACCTATACCACTGTCTCCAAGTATAAGTACTCCCTCGCCGTAAACCTCCACAAAAACTCCGTGACAGGTCATACGCGGCGCAAGGTTTGTATTGAGCGAGCTGATTATAGCCGCCATAAACGCGCTTGTTCTTTCCGCGGTACGCAAAACGGGAACGCCGTGTTTCTTTGCTTCGTCGATCATTCCGTCAAACACTTCAAGAGCCGTAGTAATGACTACCGCAACAGGCTTACGCGCGAAGAAATTTTCAAGTCTGATCGAACGTTGACTCTGTGAGAGATCTAAAAGATACTGGTGCTCCGCTCTTCCTATTACCTGTATTCTATGAGATTCAAAGACATCAAGGAAGCCTGAAAAAGCAAGTCCGGGACGGTTTATCTCGGGGCTTGTTACTTTTATTTCTTCTGAAGGACAAGGCATATAAAGTTCTTCAAGCTGAAATTCTTTTATAACAGATGAAAGCGGAATGCTATATTTTGATTGCATTTCATTTTTCTCCTTTCTTTCTGCCTATTTATTTTATTATATCATAAAGAATAAAAAAAAGAAAGAGCTTTTTTATTATTTTTAATATTTTCATCCGATAATTTACGCAAAAGTTTTTTTATTCATAATACTGTCACAATCTTGTTGTATAATAAAATGTAAAATTATATTTCGAGGATAAAATATGAAAAATAAGATTTTTATAAAGATCGTGACATTGTTTCTCGTTACCGTTATGGTTCTTCCCGTACTCTCTGCTTGTTCGGTACGAAAAGTTCCAGCAGGTAAGCTCGCGCTCACCCCTGTCGGAACGGTAAACGGAAAAGAAGTTCTCTATGAGGAGCTTTTTTATCTCACCGCAAACTATCTTCCCGCATTGAAGGAAAAGCACGGTGATGACGTCGAGGGCTTGAAGAAAGAGCTTTGCGATACCGTATATGAAAACATAAAAATCAATTACGCTATACTCGCTCTTTGTGAAGAAGCGGGAGTCAATGTTGACGAAAAGCTTCTAAAAGAAAACGTTCAAAAGGAGCTTGACGCTCTTGTTGAAGAAGAGTGCGGCGGCAGCCGTTCGAAATACAGAGATATGCTCAAGGAAGCTAATATGACCGATCACTACATAAGAGAAACCACGCGTATCGATCTTCTCTATTCCGAGCTTCCCGCAAAATACGCCTCACACGGTCTTGTTCCCGCAACAGAAGATGCTATCCTTGACTATGTAGCAGAAAATTTTGTTCGAACTAAGCACATAGCTATACTCGTTGAAAACGGTGAAAGCTATGAGGAAAATCTGAAAAAGGCACAAGATGCGCTCAACGCTTACGAGCAAGGAGAATACACCTTCCGTCAGCTTATCGGAAGTAAATACAACGAAGACCTTTCTCCTCTGACAAGTGACGACGGATATTACTCCGCAAGGGGAACGCTTGACAAGATGTATGAAGAAGCCGCTTTCTCGCTCGAAATAAACGGTATAAGCGGCATAATCGAAAGCACGGGTGTCAGCAACATAACGGGCAAAACCGTTCCGTGCTTCTACATTATTCAAAGACTTGAGATCGAAAAAGATTACATAACTAAAAATCTCTCCGATATTCAGGACAAATGCGCGTATTCTATAATCGCAGAAAAGCTTGACGAAAAAAAGGCAGGTTTAGAATTTGTTCCCAACGATTTCGGCTCATCTCTTGATCTTACCTCGCTTGATTACCCAAAGGACGCGTTTGACTTCTTTATTTTCTTCGTAGCATTTGCCTGTACCCTTGCAATAGGCGGCGTTGCTCTTTTAATAGTATTTATAGCAATGCGAAGAAAGAAGCGCATCGAAAAAAGACGCGCTAAAAAGTCGTTAAAATAAATTTTTTACCTGAATCTACGAAAGGAGAAGCGTTATGACCAGGAACAGACATATGCAATACAGAAGAAGCATATATCGCAAAAGACGTATACGTGTGATCGTCATTACCGCCGCGATCGTTTTAGCACTTCTCGTTTCTCTCTTCTTAATACTCGGGAACGTCCTTTTTGACAAAGCAAACGAAAATGACGGCGAGACAGCCAATACTTCCGCAACTACGGAAAAGAATAATTCTCTGCCTTCATACAACGCACGTCAGATAAAGGCTTCTGTTATATCTTTAGACGGTTCACTCAATGATATCTCCTCTGCGTTGGATACCGCAAAAGCAGGGGGATTTAGCTCGGTATCGGTTATGATGAACTCTCCCGACGGAAAGCTTACTCACCATTCCGATATTGCGGACCGCTTAAAATACTCTATCTTTAATGATGCAAAAATATCGGTAGATACATTTATGGAAAATGCGAAGGAGCGCTCGATATACGTCAGCGGCGTGTATTATGTTTCCCCGTTTTCCGAATCGGACGAGCTTTCCCGTTCGGTAGCAATGGCAGAGCTTACAACCGTCATTTCCGAGTCCTTGCGCTCGGGACTTGACGAGGTAATACTTATAGCGCCCGATATCACCGAAGCACAATACTCTGAAGTCATACATCTCATTTCCGAGATACGCTCGTTCGTACCTGAGGCAGTTGTCGGATTTGCGCTTCCCGAAACTCTGGTAGAATCAAAAAACGCAGAAATTATAGACACACTTGCAGAAAAAGTAAGCTTTTTGGCTCTTGATCTTACGAAATACGGAGACTCTGATCCTCTTGAATTTACAAAAGAACGTACAGGTGCTATGCTTTATTCCCTACTTCGCTATAAGATGCGTGTGATGATTCCCGCTCTTGATGAAACAGAAAAGCAAAGCTCGATAATATCGGCTGTCGAATCGTTCGGAATATCAAATTGGCAGATAGTTAAATAGACTGTGTACTTTATTCCACAAAAAATATACGGCGGAAGCATTTCTTGCTTGCGCCGTATATTTTTAGGTATTCGAAATAAGAACTTAGATCTTTTCCTTAACCTTGGATGCCTTACCGACTCTGTCACGCAGATAGTAGAGCTTTGCTCTTCTTACGCGACCCGAACGGATAACGTCAACCTTAACAACGTTGGGAGAATGGATCGGGAAGGTCTTCTCTACGCCACAACCGTAAGAAACACGTCTTACAGTAAAGGTCTCGGAGATTCCGCCGCCGTGCTTAGCGATAACGGTGCCTTCGAAAAGCTGGATTCTCTCACGTGCGCCCTCTTTGATTCTGTTGTGGATACGAATAGTATCACCAACGTTGACCGTAGGGATCTCGGTCTTAAGCTGCTCGTTTGTAAAAGCCTGAAGTAAATTCATTTTTCAGTCCTCCTTAAATATCCGGACATTCATGCAGAGCTTCGCAGCGGACTGTCCTTTTTTGGTGTTTTATACACTGACCGTAATATTATAACATATTGTTTTTAATTTTGCAAGTCTTTTTTTAACTTTTTTTAATTTTTTTTGACAAAAAGCTCTTTGTGACCGTTATTACCGTCACAACTATGCCTTTTCCGTTGAATATCAGCATAAACAGAAGTATCGCAAGCTGCATATATTTCCAATAGCTTACCGCGTTTATCATTATCAAAGCTTGAAGTATAAGCACGACCGTATTTATTATAACTCTCGTATGGTACTGCTTGAATTTCAAGTAATGCGCGGTATCGTAGGAACGTATAGCATACGTTGCCAGATAGCTTATGAGCGTTGCCGCAGCCGCTCCCATAGCTCCGTGCTTTGATATAAGAACAAAATTAAGTACGACGTTTATCAAAGCTCCCGCAAGAGCCGTGACCATTGAGAGCACACTCTTTTTCTCGAGAAAATAAACACTTCCGAAAAATGCCGAAAACGCCGAAAATACCATCGCGATAACGAGCAAGGGAACGAACTCCCATGAGGAATAGTAAGAGTCGGCAAGTAAGAGCCTTGTCAGTATCTTTGAGCCAGCGATGAGCACTGACGCGCCCATAAACATTATGCTCATATAATTCTTGAATACCTCGCCGAAAAACGACGACCGCTCCTCTGCGGAGGCGTCCTTAACGGTCGAAAAATGCCATGCCTCAATAAACACTCCGCTTACGAGTATCACGAGCGTTGGCAATTTACTTGCCGCCGCGTAAAGTCCCTGCGCTTCAGTTCCGCAATAGAATGTCACGACGTATCTGTCGGACACCGAGGTGATAAGCCAGAGCATAGTCGTCGGAATATACGGAATACTGAATTTCAGTATGTTTTTGAGCATTGCGCGGTCAAAGCTTCTAAAATCAAGCTCACGCCACATACGGCAACCGACAAAAAGTCCGAGTGTCAGCAAAAGATCCGCAACTACGACCGAAAGCACGTATCCTGTACTTCCCATATCGAATACGATAAGGAAAAGGATATTGAGCGATATCGTAAGCGCTGTATTGATTATGCCTTGAATAGCGAAAAGCGCGGTCTTTCCCTTTGCCCTGACGTAATGCGCGCAGGACGAATGAAAGTTAGAGCATATAACGTATGCCGCTATAAGCGGGAAATACGCAGATATCGATGTGTTTGCAACCGTAAGAAACGCGCATATTATCACAAGAGCAAGACTTCCAACCAAAAGAACCGTCATAGACGACGTGAATATCTTTTTTCGGTCTCCCTCCTCTGCGTCAAGCGTAAAGCGGAAAAGCGCATCGCATATTCCGACAGATGCAAGAGGAATGATCAGATTTGCGGTTTGAGATATCAGATCGGCAATGCCGAACTCCTCTGCCGAAAGTATTGACGTGTAAAGCGGCATAAGAAGGAAGACGAGCACCTTTGATGCAAAAGTGCCCACTCCCAAAATAGCCGTATTTGATAAAAGTCTTTTATAGCGTCCCATTGTACGCGGATCAGTTTTCCCAGTTGTGATATACGTTCATTACGTCGTCGTCCTCTTCGAGCTTATCGATAAGAAGCTCCATGAACTTGATATCGTCCTCGTTCTCAAGGGTTACGTAATTGGAAGCGATCTTGTCCTTTTCAGCGGAGGCGATCTCGTATCCCGCTTCCTTAAGGGATTCCTGAACAGCGTAAAGATCGTCGGGCTCGGTGTAGATCTCAAAGACCTCTCCCTCAGCGGCGAAGTCCTCAGCGCCTGCTTCAAGAGCCGTCTCCATAAGCTTATCCTCGTCAATATCTCCATCTTCGTTGGAGATGATGATAACGCCCTTGTCCTCAAACAGATAAGAAACGCTTCCCGTCTGTCCGAGATTTCCGTGGTATTTCGAGAAAGCCGCTCTTACGTTGCCTGCGGTTCTGTTTCTGTTATCGGTCGTCGCCTCAACGATGACCGCGATACCCGCAGGTCCGTAGCCCTCGTATACGACCTCTTCGTAATTCTCGCCCGTGCTTCCAAGAGCTTTTTTGATAGTTCTCTCGATGTTATCGTTAGGAACGTTGTTAGATTTTGCCTTCAAAATAAGATCGCGGAGCTTGGAGTTAGAAGCGGGGTCGCCGCCGCCTGCCTTAACGGCAATAGTTATCTCCTTACCTATCTTTGTGAACACCTTCGCTCTCTGCGCGTCGGTCTTTTCCTTTTTGTGCTTGATGTTAGCCCATTTGCTGTGTCCTGACATATTTTACCTCTTTTATTATATTGATTCTATTTTTGTTTATTAAATCGGACAGTCGAGGACGCCTGTCCCTACAAGACAAATTATAATTGTTAAGTTTTACCGTCGCCTCACGGCGAGGAATATACGTAAAATTTCTCCATACATTGTAGGGACAGGCGTCCTCGACTGTCTGCTGCAAATATAAATTTAAATCTTTTCTGTCTTCTTCAAGCAGATAAGCCCGAACGCGTTACCGAGGACTGTCTTTGTAGCCTCGGTGATAGCAAGACGCGTATTCTTTATCTGCTCGTTCTCTGCTCCGAGTATCGAGCAATTATGATAGAAGCGGTTGTACGCTCCCGCAACGTCAAGAATGTATCTAGTTACGATAGACGGCTCATACGCATCTATCGCATCGCGAACGACCTCCTCAAAGCGAGAAAGCGTTTTTAGGAGAGACGTTTCGTCCTCGCTTGTGATACATAGCTCCGCATTTCTATCGTAGTCACCCGACTTTGAAAGCACCGAGCAAGTACGCGCATAGGTATACTGAACGTATGGTCCTGTATTTCCGTCAAAGCTTAACGCGTCCTCCATAACGAAGTTTATGTCTCTTATGCGATTGTTTGAAAGATAATAGAATATTACCGCACCGACACCAACTGCCTCTGCAGTCTTTTCTTTATTTTCGATATTGGGGTTCTTCTCTTCCATGATGGCCGCTACCTTCTCTATAGCGAGAGCAAAGAGGTCTCGGAGAAGAATTACGTTACCTGTACGGGTTGCGAGCTTTGCTCCGTTGATACTTACAGTACCGTAAGGAACGTGTACGAGCTTGTCAGCCCAGTCGTAGCCCATGAGCTCAACGACCTTGAACCACTGCGCAAAATGCAAAGACTGTCCTGCGCTTGTGACGTAGATGGATTTATCAAAATCATACATTTGCTTTCTGTCATATGCGGCAGCAATATCTCTTGTGGGATAAAGTGACGATCCGTCTCTTTTCAGTATAAGACACGGTGGCATACCGTATTTTTCAAGGTCAACTATGGAAGCTCCATCGTCTATTTTCAAAAGCCCCTTGTCTCGAAGTCTCTGAACCTGAACAGGCATACCTTCGGTATAACTGCTTTCTCCCTTATAGCTGTCAAATGTAATACCGAGCTGTCTGTATATTTCGTCGTTTGCTTTCAAAGAAAGCTTAACAAGCCAACGCCACAAAGCAAGATTTTCTTCATCTCCCTGCTCCATTTTCAAAAATTCAGCTCTTGCTTCGTCCGCAAGTGCCGGATCTGCGGAAATTCCTTCTTCTTCGTTACCCGAAATTGCGTTATTTATTTTAACGTACAATTCGACCAACGCATCGACTCCGCCGTTTTCTACCTTTTCGCGATCGCCCCATTTCTTGTAAGCAACTATAAGCTTACCGAACTGTGTTCCCCAGTCACCGACATAATTGATACCGATGCACTTGTAGCCTGCAAATTCATGCAGCATTTTAAGTGAATGACCGATAACCGTCGTTCCGAGATGTCCTATGTGGAACGGTTTTGCAAGGTTCGGTGAAGAATAGTCAAGCACGACTGTCTTGCCCTTGCCAAGCTCTTCGGGAGCACCGTATCTGTCGCCCTTTGCTCTTGCCGCGGGAATAACGTGCGCCGCAAGATACGCGCCGTCAAGAAAGATATTAAGATATCCGTTTACAGCCTCGGCACGCGCAACGCAAGAAAGACTCATACCGTCCGCAAGGCTCTGTGATATCTGCACGGGCGAGCGGCGAAGAGTTTTTGAGAGCTTAAAGCACGGAAGCGCGAGGTCGCCCATTTTTTCGTCGGGCGGATATTCAAGCATTGATACTATATCGGAAGCCTCAAGAGCCGCGTCGGCGTTTATCGTCTTTACGCTTTGCGCAATGCTTTCCGATATCATTGTTTTGATCTTTAACATTTATAGTCTCCTTTTGCGGTATTCCGCTTATTTACAACATTTTATTATACTACATATAATAGATTTTTTCAAGATAAATTTAATGATTTGCTTTCTTTTTTGGTTACTTTTTCTTTTGCGAAAGAGAAAAGTAACGCAAACCCTTTATTTCACTGTAACATCTGCCGTTTTTGCGGCGGTGAATTTTATGATATCCGAGGTAGCAAGAAGCAGCTGCATACCGCGTACACCCGCGCTGACGGTTATTTTCTCTTGTTCAAGTGCGCTCACGTCAAACCAAGTCGGAAATTTTTTCTTCATTCCGATAGGCGAACAACCGCCTCTTATGTATCCCGTAAGTCCGAGCAGCTCCTTTACGTGAACAGGCTCAACGCGTTTGTTTCCCGTAGCCGATGCCGCGGCTTTAAGGTCTATCTCCTTATGGCACGGAATACAGAAAACAAGATATCCCGTCTTATCTCCGCGCGTTACGATAGTTTTGAATACTTGCTCATACGGCAGACCGATCTCGTCGGCTATGTGAGTGCCCGACAGATCGTTTTCGTCTACCTCATACTCGCATATCTCATATTTTATCTTCGCCGCGTCAAGCTGACGCATAGCGTTCGTTTTATTCATTTTCATTTATAAGCTTCTCCTTCGGCGATCATTTCACGCGCCGCCTCCATCTGCGTATCCGTCACTTCGATACCGCCGAGTATCCGCGCTATTTCGGCTACGCGCTCACTATCGTCAAGTATGCGAAGGCTCGTTTGTGTTCTTCCGTCAACCTCTTTTTTGGAAATATAAAGGTGATTATCCGCAAGTGACGCTATCTGTGCCGAGTGCGTAACGCAAATGACCTGTGCGCTCTTACCTATCTCCTTTAATTTTATTCCTACCTTTCTGGAGGTCTTTCCCGAAATACCCGTATCGATCTCATCAAATACTACTGTTTGTATTCCGTCCGACTCATTAAGAACGTTTTTGAGCGAAAGCATTATGCGCGCAAGCTCTCCGCCCGATGCTATCTTTGCCATAGGCAAAAGCGGCTCTCCAGCGTTTGTCGCGATAAGAAATTCCACGTCGTCATTTCCATACGCGTTAAAGTCGGATGATCGTTTTATGCTGACGTCAAAGCGTACCTTCGGCATATCGAGAAAACAAAGTGTCTCGGTCACGTGACGGCGAAGACTATCCGCGGCTTTACGTCTTTGTTGCGTAAGCTTTTCGGTATAAATACGAGCCTTATCGCAAAACTCTCGAAGCTCGTTCTCCATATCCTCCTGTCGCTCTCCCGCGTTCTCAATAAGATCGAGCTTTGCGGCGGCTTCGGACCTGTATTCAAGCACCTCTTCGACAGTGCTTCCGTATTTCTTTTTTAGTCTCAATATCGCATCAAGTCGGCTCTCTGCTCGGTCGAGCTTTGAGCTCGGATCTTCTCCTCCGAAATCAACTATATCACAGCTTAGCTCCGCGATATCCTCAAGCTCATAGCAAACGTTACGCAGGCGTGCGGCAAGCTCCTCTGCCTCAGGGATAGCCGCGGATATCGATTCAAGCGCACCCGCGGCGCGCTCTGACAGATATATCGCTCCCATTCCCTTTTCGCCGCCTTTAAGTGCCTTATCGACAAGAGCTGCGCTCTTGCTTATCCTTTCGGCGCTCCGAAGCTTTATGACAAGCGCTTCAAGAGTTTCCTCTTCACCGACCTTGAGCTTTCCCGCGTCGATCTCGGATATCTGATATTTAAGCGTCTCGCGCATACGGTATTGCTCTCTTGAATCCTTTTTCAGAGTTTCTATCTGCGCGCGTTTTTCAAGTATCTTTTTATAGATCTCGGCATATTCGGAAACAATACTTACGTTCCCCGCATAAGAATCGATAATACTTATATGATTGCTCGGGTCGAGAAGCTGTTGGTTATCGTTCTGTCCATGTATATTAAACAATTTTTCCGAAACAGAGCGCAAAACCGAAAGTGTCACTCCTCTGCCGTTTATCTTTGCCGTGGACGACGTTGCCGTAATAGTACGCGAGAGCATTACCGAGCCGTCTGATATATCGAATCCAAGTTCAGAAAAACAGTTGATTACATCTTGAGAAAGTCCCGAAAAGACCGCCGAGACAAGCGCACGGGTCTCTCCCGTTCTGATAAGCTCCTTATCCGCGCGGCTTCCGAGCAAAAGTCCGAGACTGTCGATAATGATCGATTTTCCCGCACCCGTCTCACCTGTAAGAACGGTAAAGCCCTCTGAAAGATCTATATCAAGAGAGCGCACTACGGCAATATTTTCAATATGCAAGGATTCTATCATAGCCCCTTACCGTCCTCCTAAGCTTATTTCTTGCGATCAAAAAGATCTCATCATTTCGAGTATACGCTCGTGTATCTGCGCAGAGCTTTCCGTATTTTTAGTAATTATTATTATCGTATCGTCACCCGCAACAGAACCTAAAATATCCTGCATATTCATAGCATCTATTCCCGAAGCAACGGCTTGTGCCATACCGGGATAGGTCTTAATAACAACGTTATTCATTGAATAAACAACGTGGGTTATGGAATCCGCTATAGCTGAGCTGAGCTTTGACTTGTTTCTCATACTGTTTTTCGCAGAATTTACGCTATAACGGTAAGTTCCTCTGGCTGTAAGCGACTTCGTCAACTGAAGCTCACGGAGATCGCGCGAAACGGTAGCCTGAGTTACCGCAAATCCCTCTTCACGCAAACGGTTCATCATATCGTCCTGTGTTTCTATTTCAAATTTTGCGATCAGTTCGAGTATCCTTGCCTGTCTTTCCGATTTCATTTTTTCTCTCCGTTATGTATATTTTTCTTCTTATATGAATTTTCTCTGTCTTATTTTCGAATAAAAATCCTCACCCTTTACGCGAAGAAGCTTTGCCGTCATTTCGGATTTCGTTACGACAACAGAATCTCCGAGGAAAAGATCAAACGTTGCTCTTCCGTCAACGGTAAGATGAAGCACCTTTTCACGAGCGCAGATATTCTTCGCCTCAAGCACCGCGGTATCGGGAAAAACGAGCGGACGTGCGCACATTGAGTGCGGACATATAGGTGTAACGCAAAAGCAAGAGAGCTTTGGATCTATGATAGGTCCACCTGCCGACAGCGAATAAGCCGTCGATCCCGTAGGAGTAGCTATAACAAGTCCATCGGCGCGGTAAGTGTTTACAAGCTCGCCTCCGTCCGAAAGCTCAAGGTCTACTATTCGTGCCGCCGCGCCGTTTGCGATGACAGCATCATTCAAAGCATACGAGCTCGATCTGATCTGTCCCTTGGCAGAGCGTATATCCACCTTTAGCATAGCACGCTCATCTATGCTGTACTTTCCTTCAAAAACACGGTCTATAAGCTCAAGCTCGTTCATCTCAAGCTCGGTCATATACCCTACTCTTCCCATATTGATCCCGAGTATCGAAATTCCGTTTGGAGCGGCTCTGCGAGCCGCCTCAAGCATAAATCCGTCTCCGCCGAGCACGATGATCAACTCCGCCTCGGAATATATCTGCTCATACGGAAGATATGAGAATTTCGTCATATGTCGGTGAGAGCGCAGTATCCTGTCCTTATAATTCAGAGGAATCATTATCTCATCAACGTGCGCGTTTATCCTTTCAGCCACCGCGCAAGCACCCGAAAGCTTTTCCTGAATATTGTAATTTGTAATTATTGCTATTCTTTTCATTGGCGTAAGCCTTTCATTTTATCTTTTATAATGCAGTAATATATTTTATCGTTTTATCGTCGACCGCAGGCTTTATACAAACGCGTTTTACGAAGCACGCAAGATACTCCTTGTTTCCGTCTCCGCCCTCTATCGGAGAGCGTACAAGTCCAGTACAGTCAAAGCCATTCTCACACGCGCATTCTATAACTCTTTTGGCAGCAAGAAAACGGTACGCAGAATTTGTAACGACACCGTTTTTTCCAAGTGCGCTTCGCCCCGCCTCAAATTGCGGCTTGATAAGACTTATAAACACACCTCCGTCCTCGAGTACGGAAGCTATCTGAGGTATTATGTAAGTCTGTGAAATAAAGGAAACATCGGCTACAGCTATGTCGCAAAGTCCCTCTGTGACATTGGGATCAAGTTCACGCGCGTTAAAATGCTCGACAGTCTTAACTCTTTTGTCGGTTCTCAAAGACTCGTGCAATTGACCTACACCCGCATCAACGGCGATAACTCTTGCCGCTCCGCGTTGCAAAAGACAGTCGGTAAAGCCACCCGTTGAAGCGCCGACGTCTACCGCTTTTTTTCTGTTTACAGATATTTTGAAAGCATCAAGAGCCGCTTCAAGTTTCATTCCGCCTCTGCTTACGTATTTGAACACCTGTTCTATCTCGATCTTGTGCTCTATCGCCTCGTTTACAGAAGCCGATGATTTTTTCACCGTAACTCCGTCGAGCTTTACAGCTCCCGCCTCGATCAGATCCTGTGCTTTTTTTCGGCTTGGAGTATACCCAGCCGCAGCAAGATACGCATCTATCCTCATGATCAGAACATACCGTATGCAAAAGCGAGTACGACAGCAACGACTACTCCGATGATCGCACCAAGCACTACCTGAAGAGGTGTATGACCTACAAGCTCCTTAAGTCCGGTTTCAACGTCCTCGGGACGTCCCGTTGACATATCACGCATTATTTGGTTTATGACCTTAGACTGCTTTCCCGTTTCCTGTCTTACACCTACGGCATCATTCATAACAATAATGGAAAGTATCGCGCAAACGGCAAACAAGGCAGAACCTATGCCGTGATTGATAAGCGCCGCTGTAGTCAAAGCCGTAACGGTCGCAGAATGGGAGCTTGGCATTCCACCGTTAGAAAAAATCAGTTTTTTTAAGCTGAATCTTTCCTTGCTGAACATACCCGTAAACATCTTTAGTATCTGTGCGATAAGCCATCCCAGAAGTGCGCTTATAAGAAGATAATTGTTTAAAAAATCATAAAAGTAATTCACAAAAAGCCTCTGAAATCTTATTTTTATCAAACGTTACGCTGTACGAGATAAGCCGCAAGATCGGTCAGCGTCTCCGAGCCATCGATAACTGCTATCGCGGACACCGCCTCTGCCGTAAGTTCCGCGGCAAACACGCGTGCTTCATCTGACGTATAATAAGTCATAAATGTAGTTTTATTATGCTCTGCATCCGATCTGATATTCTTTCCTATTTCGGCTTGATCTCCGTCAGCATCGATTATATCGTCTATTATCTGAAAAGCAAGTCCTATCTTTCGCGCGTAAAGTCCTGCGATCTCGGATTCTTTGGTATCCGTATCAAAGCCTGCCGCAAGCGCGCCAAGTCTTGCCGAACACTCTATAAGCGCTCCCGTCTTCATTGCCTGAACCTTCAAAAGAGTCTCTATATCAAGCTCTTCGTTCTCCCCCTGAAGATCCATTACCTGTCCGCCTATCATTCCGTAATCACCCGCAGCTTTCGCAAGAAGCGCTACCGCCTTTGCGTTCTGCTCCGCGCTTGCCTTATTATTCTCGGCGATCGTACGGAAAGCTCTCGTGAGAAGCGCATCTCCCGCAAGCAAAGCCGTAGCATATCCAAACGCCTTGTGCGTACTTGGACGTCCTCTGCGAAGATCGTCGTCGTCCATACAAGGAAGATCATCGTGAATAAGCGAATAATTGTGTATCATCTCTATAGCACACGCATATGCCATAGATACTTCCTCGTCTCCACCGAAAAGTCTGCAAAATTCATTTACAAGGAACGGACGGATACGCTTTCCTCCGTCGAGAACGGAATACCTTTGGGCATCAAACAATAGAGCTATGTCCTCATCCTGCGAGGTAAGACATTTATCAAGCTCCTTTTCTACCTTTTCCGCATCCGCGCGTACTGTGGCTTTGAGTTCTTCGATTCTTTGGTCCATGATATCTTTCTCCTAAGTGTATTATTTAATCTGCCTTAGCGGAAAGGAAATCTTCTTCGATGACCTCTCCGTCGGATGTCGTTTTAAGTATCCTGATCTTGCGTTCTGCGTCCTCGAGCTGCTCGTTGCACTTTCGTACAAGTCCTACGCCCTCCTCATATAACGCGAGAGCGTTTTCAAGATCTACGTTTTCCTTTTCAAGCAACGCGGATATCTCGTCAAGCCGCTTCATCGCGGCTTCGAAGCTTACGTTACTCTCTTTTTCTGTTTTTATATTGCTCATAACCTCTCCTAAAATCAAACGTTCTTTTTTACCGAAAGTATCTGTGCATCCGCTCTGCCGTCAGAAAGCAAAACACTCACGCGGTCTCCGACGTCAAGCTGATCTGCTTTTCCAACGATCTTTCCGTTTTTCTCAAGCGCACTGTATCCTCTGCCCAAGACCGCAAGAGGATTCATAGCGTTAATGCTCTGCACCGCCGTATGCAAACGCGCCCGTCCGCGCTCAAGAACGCGCTCTGTAGCTTTATCTATCCTTAATGCATCATAATTGATCTTTTGCCGTATGCGCTCAAGTCGTGAAGCAGGTGAGCTCATCTCCAAAACACGAGCTCGATCTCTCAAAAGTAAGGTTCGCTTTTCAATCAAGCGCGACATACAAATATCTATTCTGTCCATTGCATCATCGAAACGTTCGATCATATCCGCCCTATCAGGTACGGCAAGCTCCGCCGCCGCTGACGGTGTAGGTGCACGCTTGTCCGCGGCGAAATCGCAAAGCGTAAAGTCGACCTCGTGTCCTACCGCCGATATGACGGGTATGTATGATGCCGCAACAGTTCTTGCTAACGTCTCATCATTAAAAGCCCAAAGGTCTTCGACAGAACCGCCGCCGCGCCCGATAATGATAACATCGCAGCTTCCGTCGGCATTCAGATATTCTATTCCCCCACATAGCGTTGCGGGAGCGTCCGTTCCTTGAACGAGAGACGGATATATTAATATTTCCGCCATAGGCCAACGTCTGCCCGTGATATTTAACATATCTCGGACTGCCGCTCCCGTGGGAGATGTAACGATGCCTATTTTCTTCGGTATTTTCGGTATCGGCTTCTTTCTTGATTCATCGAAAAGTCCTTCCGCCAAAAGCTTTGCGTAAAGTCTTTTATATTCAAGATAAAGCGCACCCGCTCCATCGTCGGTCATTGCCGAAACGTAAAGCTGATAACGTCCGCTTTTTTCATATACGGACACGCGTCCGTATGCCGTGACTTTCATTCCGTTATCGGCACGAAAATTCATACGTTGCGCTTGCGCGCGGAACATTACCGCCGCTATTTCAGACTCTTCGTCCTTTAAAGTAAAATATATATGACCGCTCGAATGGTACTTGAGATTGGATATTTCACCGCGTACCGATATTTCAGAAAGACACGCATCGGACTCAATAAGGCTCTTTACGTAACGGTTGACCTCGGTTACGCTGAGCGAAAGGTCTTTCATATTCATCAAATTTATTTTTCTCCATTAATTTTAATATCTTGTTTCATCTAAAAATTACTCTTGTTTTCGCCCGAGATCCTTCACGACGCCTCTTCCTTCGCTGTCATTCTTGAGCGTAAGCGAAGAATCTCGAAGGAAGAGGCTTGTTCAAGGATGACAACGGGCGGAGAACGTGTATCAAGGTTAGATGTAACAAGATATTAGACATTCACTTTAGCTTTTCTGCAAAGCAAGGCTATACCAGCCGCGTTATCTGCGGAAAAGGCGGGTTCTGCAAAGGAAGCGTCAAATCTTTTTGAGAGTTCACCGCGCATAAGACGGTTGGACATAACGCCTCCCGCGTACAACACAGGGCTCTCTCCGTATTCAGCCATCGCGTCCTCTGTCATTTTTATAAGCGTTTTACATATAAAATCAAATACAAATGCCGCCGCAGCGCTCTTATCGTTTGTTTCTCGATATATCTTAAGCGCGATATTCTCCGCTCCCGAAAGACTGCAACGGCAGTCTCTGACGGTAACAGGGTGCTTGTATATCTTTCCGTTATACGCCGCCGCAAGAGCTTCAAGCTCACGTCCGCACGGAAAAGGAAGTCCCATGGCAACACCAACTCTGTCGATAGCCTGTCCCGCGTTTATATCGTCGGTCTCTCCGACAAGCTTGATATCAAAGCTTACCCCATTCGGCGTGACCCTCAAAACCTCGGTCGTACCGCCCGAAACGTGAAAAGCCAAGAACTGACGCTTCAAAAGCTCGTCCGCGCGCCCCGACGAATATAGCGCCGCCATAACGTGACCGTTTTGATGCGAGAATTCATATATCGGAATGTTCAGAGCCGCCGCAAATGCGCCTGCCGCCGCTCTGCCCGACAAAAAGCAAGGCATATAAGAGCCCTCCGCGTCTCTCGGGCGCACCGAAACACCGACGGCTATCGGTGTATATCCGTCAAGCTCAAGTGCCAAGTCCTTTGTGATGATCGGCAGATTTTTTGTATGCGCAAATACCGCGTCCGACTGACGAAGCCCTCTTTGACCTTCCGATACAGGCAATGGTATCTTAAGGTTGGCAACAACATTTCCGTGCTCGTCGCAAACGGCACAAGAGGTCGTGTAATTGCTCGTATCAAAACCGACAAAGCAAGGCTTCATTATTTCTTTTCTCCATCGGCATCTTTACCCTCAAGCTCGTTCTTTATCGAGTTGAGAACGCCGTTTATAAATGGACGAGCCTTGTCCTCGTCATATTTTTTAGCAAGTTCGATAGCCTCGTTGATAGAAACACTGTACGGGATCTCTGTCTCGTAAAGCATCTCATAAACGGCAAGCCTTAAAATTGAACGTGAAAGCTTAGTCAGACGGCTTGTTTTCCAGCCGTTCGCGTGATTTCCTATAGTTTCGTCGATATCGTTCTGGTTATCGTTAACACCAAAATATGCCTTTTTGATGTAGTCATCGTTCGGGATCTCGCGATCTTCAACAGATGTAGCAAATATCTCAACGCTTGATTCATCGCATCTGAATTCGGTCTCGAACAAAAGTCCGAGTACCTGTTCACGTGCTTCTCTTCTTGAAAGTGTACTCATATGTGTATAGGGTCTCCTTTTTCGTCTCATAATTCCCTTGGGCATAATACTCCATACTATATATTATAATTCTATTCTTTCAAATTGTCAACAAAAAATGAATATTTTTATTAATAATTATACATTTTAGGACACGACTTACTTTTCTTTTTCGCGAAAAAGAAA
>JAZSIP010000067.1:0-9773 GCA_045533915.1 Eubacteriales bacterium | reverse complement strand
TCCGTTACCATTCAGTTAAATTTATGCAAATACAACACACCGATAAATCAAAATTTGAAATACACAAAACGGATACACAATAAATCCTTTTCAGGAAAGTTTTTGAGGGGAGTCCCGCGGGGGACTTTTTTCCAAAAGTCCTCCTCATCGCATCCTCTTCGCATCCTCGCATCCCCTCGCGTCCTCAGATCTGTTTATGAACGCTTTTGTATTCGTCATAGAAGCGGTAATATGGGCAGGAGTTCGTTCTTCCGCTCAGAAACCGCGCCATTTCGTCCTCATCGAGTCGCATTTCGCAGACGTAGGCATCAAGATATTCGTCGTAATCGTAAAACTCACAGCTTTCGCAATTAGATTCCTTTTGCTTTTTCGTATTCATAAATATTATACGCTCCTGTGTAGAGATCAATTCGTCATATAGCGCAAACGGTCGATGGCGTTTTGCAGGATTATCTGCGCCGAGAGGGTATCGATAACGCCTTTTCGCTTTTTGCCGCGCGTGTTCGTTTCGTTGAGATAACGCGAGGCGGTCATAGTCGTCATACGCTCGTCAAACATAGCAACGCAAACGCTCTCACCGAGGCGCATACGCAAAAGATCGGCAAATTTTCGGCATTTTGCGGCGCGTCCTCCCTCGCTTCCGTCCATATTCACGGGCAGACCGACCACTATCGCGCAGACACCTTGTACGCGCGCGACGTCGGCTACCGCGTCGGCGGTCTTTTCCAAACCCCCGGGGCTTATCGTCTCAAGCCCCGATGATATAAGGCGCGACGGGTCGCTTACGGCAAGTCCCGTGCGCGTGTCGCCAAGATCAACGCCGAGTATCTTTCCTTTTGTTTTTGCTATTATTTCAAGTTCGTGATCCATCGATGATTCCTTTCGCTATCGTCTTAAGCTTTTCTTTTTCGTTTATTTCGGGATCAAGCATTGCTTTGTTCAGCAAAAGCTCGAGTATTCTGCCTATCTCCTTGCCGCGAGCGCCCAAAAGAATGAGATCCTTGCCGCCGATATCAAGATCGGAGATCTTTGCGGGGGCTCTGTTTTGCGCGACAAGTACCTCCGCGTTTGCACACGAATTTCCAAGCAGGTACGATGCTCTCGCGGCAAGATGGGCGTGATCGCCCGTATTTGCGATAAGAGCGGTCGCTTCTTGCGGAGAATCGACGCGCGTTTTCGCTCCGCGGGCAACGGCAAGAGCTCCCGTTATCTGCCTGTTTGAGCACTTGAGAGAGTGAAGTATCTCGCGTATTTTTTCCTGCTCGGCTTCGCAAAGAAAGAGTCCGAGCCGCGCGACGTCGTCGCTTTGCATTCGAGAGAGAGCATCGAGAACTCTGTCGCTCGGCGCATATCCGTCCGTAACGTAGGGAAGTATGCCGTTATCTATCATAAGCTCAAGGGCTTTTTTGGGTGAGGGCGAGGTAAGAAGCTTTATAAATTCTGCGCAAATGCGCTCACGCGCTATTTTGGAAAGTCCGCCGCGTGTGTTTTTCGCGCCGAGAAGCGTATTTTCCTCGATGGAAAATCCGAGCTGAGCCGAGAATCTGAACGCTCGCATAATGCGGAGCGCGTCCTCGGAGAAGCGGAGCGATGGATCTCTGACGGCGCGTATTACCCGAGCCTTCAGGTCGGCTTGTCCGCCGAAGATATCGACGATGCCACGCTCCTCGTTGAACGCCATTGCGTTGACGGTAAAATCGCGGCGCGAGAGGTCCTCCTCAATGCTTCTTGTAAAGGAAACGGCATCGGGACGGCGGGAGTCGGTGTAGCTTCCGTCAACTCTGAACGTAGTTATCTCGACGGGCGAACCGTCGAATATCACGGTGACCGTTCCGTGCTTCAAGCCCGTTTCGATCACGCGCTTGTCCGAGAATATTTCGATAGTCTTTTCTGGGGGAGCGGAGGTTGCTATATCAAGATCATTAGGAGCGATACCGAGAAGAGCGTCGCGCAGACTTCCGCCGACGACGTATGCTTCCTCGCCCGCCGCCCGAAAGCGCGAAAAGATCTCTCCCACGTAATTTGGATATTTCATAGCTTTGCCCCCTTTCGAAAATTTCTTATAAGTATATTTTACCACCTTTTTGTTGTTTTTTCAATAGGAAAGAGTGTTTTTTAAATGATGAATGATGAACGAAAACGGGAGGCGTTCCTGTATAGTGTGGTAAGATAGTTTACAGAATGTAAAGAGACATAGTTTACAATTTTGTGGTAAAATAAAGGCATAAAGAAGTCGAAAGGAGACGGACAATGCCTTGGAAAGAACAGAGATTGGAAACTATGAGAGAAGAATTTGTAAAACGAGTATTAGCACACTATACAGTCTCCCCTCCCGAAAACAAACAGCAAAACCGAACAAAGCCGCAAAAGACCGACTCTCTTTTGAGAATCGGTCTTTTATGTTTTTTCACTTTTCGATATCCAAACGCTCGACCTTGAAATCGTTATTGCCGAACATATAGAAATATCCGTCGACGTACACGCCGCGTTTTATCGCGTTATCACCGCTTTCAAGAGACACGCGTATCTCCTCGGTCAAAGCGCGGTCCTTGAAGCTCAATACCGTGTATTCGGGAATCATTCCTCTTAACGTATCCCTATTACCGTACCTTGATGTTCCAAGTCCTATAAGCCCGTTCTCGCGGTCGATATAATAGGATTTATAATCGTCACTGCTGCAGGTATAAGGCGGCTCGTATTTGCAGACCGACACCACCTTGCCGTCGACCTCCTCATAGACCTCGATCTTCAGATATCCCTCAGCGCCCACTCCGATTCCGACAAGATACCCCTCGGCAAAGTTCACAAGAGAGGTCGAAAATCCGTCTATCGTGCCCGTATTGGTGTAGGTGATATTGTTGATATCCGAAAGATCAAAGAAAAATACAGGGTCTTTTTGCTCTATCGCGGTGCAAACGTACGCATTATCACCGTCAAATCGGACCGAGCGTACAGTCTCGCCCTCAGGCGCGAAACGCTCAACGCTCGCGGCTATCTGCCACGTTGAGAGGTCAACGCAATACAGACTTGCGTTTACTGCGTTGTCTGTTCTGAAGAGCGATATCCTTTCACCGTTGCGCTCCTCGGTCTCATATTTACTTTCATTAACGGTCGCGGCAACACGCAGAATACCTTTATACTCGTCAAGGCTGTATTGGTCCTTTATAGTGCCGTTTAACTTTATCGAGCCGAGCAGTTTCATCACAGGCTCGTTATAGGCAACGCCGACGATCTCGCTCATAGATGCGTCCTTTTGCACGTTTTTCTCAGGCTCGGTCGTCTCGTACATTGTACGCCACGTATAAACAGTGTCCGCGGAGACGTAAACGCCCGAGGAATAAGAGAGAAGCGAGTAGGAATCCTTATGCTCAAGGGTACTTTCGTCAAGGCGAGTTATAACGGTATAGGACGTGCTTGTAAGCTTTTCGGGAACGTAGAGATTTTCGACGTCGAGAGCCTCCATCTTTCCGTAGGTCTCGCCAATAGAGGGAACAAAATTCTCGGGATCTGAGAAATCAATATTCGGATAAGATTTTGGTACAAAGTTAGTCAGAACCAGCAATTCCCCGTTCGTCATTCTCGTTGAATTGAGATATCCCGAAATACAGAAGCCTCTCTGCGCGGTCATATTAGCGGGATCGGAGACGTCTATGCGCTCGATCGACACGAACGGTTTGCTTGACGACGGGTGCGGAAGTATGACCGTCACGCTCTTGCCGTCAAGCGAAAGGTAGAATTCAACGCCATTGCGATAAAATCCTTCCTTGGTTTTTAAGGTGTACGAGCCGATCTCACACGAGCTTTTGCCCGCGATAGAGAAAGCGCGGAGCGTAAGACCGTCAAGGTAGAATATATGCGTGTCGGTGCGCTTGATAAGGTCAGCCTCAATTACTCCCTCGACCTGATTGTCGGTGACCTCCTCGTACTTTGATGAGGTGTTCGTACCCGTCGAGGAATCGGGATCGGACTCGGAAGGAGCGGCAGAATCGTTAGTCATCGCTCCGCTATAACCATAGAGGTTAAAGACGCCGTTCAAATTGACGTTCTCCGCCACACCCGCGTCCTCTACGGAATGTTTCGCGCCGAAAATGTTTGAAAATGCCCTGCCTACGTATTTTTCAAAGTTGTTTTTATATCTTAGCGGTCTGTACGTCAGGGGGTGGAGCTTTTGAATAATTTCGTAATACTCGCTATCCGCGTATTGCGTTACGTCGGCGTTTGCGTCCTTAAACGGTATAAAGAGCCACAAAGAGAGCGACGTAAGTACGGCAAGCGTTGCGGCAAGGGCAATAAAGAGCTTTCTCTTAGCCGCCGCCTTGTTTTTTGTTTTAAGCGCGGGGTTCGCCTCGTCGACGTATTTGTCGTCGGCAAGAGACATAGCGCGAAGTAATTTTTCTTTTTTCATATAACGATACCCTCGTTTTCAAGATATTCTCTGAATTTTTCTCGCGTTCTCATGAGCGTGACCTTAACGTTGCTCTCGGACATAGAGAGCCCCACGGCGATCTCCTTTATGGGCAAGAGATAGAAGTATCTGCGCATAAAAATGATGCGCGTGCGCCTCGGCAAAGAAGCAAGAAAGCCGTTTATCGCGTTTTTTAGCGCCATCTCGTCCGAAACGTCGCCCATCATTTCGGGCGATATACACTCGGCAAGCTCGTCGAGAGTAAGCTCGACACCGCCGTCTCGCTTCTGAGCGCGATTTTGCGCATAGCGGTCGAGAGCTAAGTTTCGCGTGATCCTGCCGATAAAAGCGCAAAAGCGTTGCGGCATACTCGGCGGAATGGCGTTCCAAACCTTCAGATACGTGTCGTTGACACACTCCTCGGAATCCTCGTTGGAATGGAGAATGTTGTACGCGATAGCGTGGCAGTAACGCCCGTATTTCTTTTGCGTTTCGCCGATAGCGTTTTCGTCACGTTGGTTGTATAGTTCGATTATAGCGCGGTCGTCCATGATATCACCTCCGGAAAAGAGCTTCGAAGTCTCCTCACCCTAAAAGACGGATCTGAGACGGGATAGGTTACATATTTTTTGAAAAAATATAAAATTTTTCTAAAAAAGAATTTTTTGTCGGGGTTTCAAGCGAGAGCGTCTCCTCGCGTCCTCATATATAGAATAACACGAACGAGATAGGTTTGTCAAGGAATATCATTTTATCCAACTCTCAATTTTCAACTTCCCTCTTTCCCGTATCTCCTGTCAAATTCATCGTACGACTTCTTTAACGCCGCTTCGAAAAAGGCGTCGGTGTCATACGATTTTTCTTTTGAATGAAACGCTCCGTTCACGCTCGGGCTTGTAGACTCGCGCTTCCACTCATAGTGCGCTTTGTCCTTTTCCCACCACTCCCTGAACACCGATACGAAGCTCCTTTTCTGCTTTCTCGCAAACTCCTCCGCCCTTTCCTCTCGCTCATTTATGTACTCGAGGGGTATCCCCGACAAGACCAAAATATTCTTTTCTTCTCTCCTTGTTTGTTCGGGGTCGCGGAGCGTGGGGGCGGAGCTCTGCGGAGCTCTCTCGGAGGGCGGAGCTGACACAATAGGCGGAGCATATACGGAATGAGAGGTTAAGATATTCTCGGGAGGAAGCGGAGCTTCAAGGCAAATATCGGAGATATCCGCGGGCTTTTCCTCTATTTCCCTATCCTTTTCCCTATCCCTATCCATATCATTATCCTTATCATTTTCCTTATCATTTTCCTTATCCCTATCCTTATCGGCTTTTTTCGATTCTTCAAAAAACCGTTCGGTTTTTTCGCTAAAAATATCCGTATCCGCTTTTCTCGGTCTGCCTCCCTTTTTTCCGTTTTCCGCGTTTTTCTCGCATATGCGCTCGTATTTCTCGCGGTCGCGGTCAAGCGTATCCTTCATACACGAAAAAGCCATATTGACAAGCGGGGAAAGCTCTCTCCCAATCGTCTGATCCTTCGCGTACTCAAATATCGCCGTTATAAGCTCCCCTCTCTCTTCCATTCCGAGAAGCTTGAATTGATTGTAAAAATTGTGATATAACTGAAAACTGTTTCTTTCTTCTATTGACATTTTTATTTCCTTTCGTTTGTATGATATCATCAAATTGCAGTTTATCGAGCTCATTGTTTGTACCGCACCCAAGCCTCCCTTGTGTAAAGGGAGGTGGATTGCGAAGCAAGACGGAGGGATTGTAAAAAAAGAATCATTTTAATAATAACAATCCCTCACCTGCTCCGCAGGAGCTCCCTTTACACAAGGGAGCCTTGGGTTAGTACGTATTTTTCGTGTTTGTTTTTGCCGTTTCGTCAAATCAAACCCACCGACAAATCAAAATTTGTTTTATTCCCCTATATTTTACTCTTTTCCCTCGTCTCAAACAATTCCATTCTGTCTCATTTAGTCTCAAATTTTTAAAAAAGCCACACGAAAATATTTTCATTTTTTTAAAGTTATCGCAAAGCCTTGACTTATATGGAAAAATATTATATAATTATAGGTGTTATAAATTAACGAAAGGCATGGTCAATTTCATGGAACAGGCAAAACTTAACCAACTGAAAAACATCGCCGCGAATATCCGCCTCGGTATCCTCGAGGGAGTTCACGCGGCAAGCTCCGGTCACCCCGGCGGATCGCTCTCGATCGCGGAAATTATTACTTACCTCTATTTTGAGGAAATGAACGTTGATCCCAAAGATCCAAAGGACGTAAACCGCGACCGTTTCGTTCTCTCCAAGGGTCACACAGCCCCCGCTCTTTACGCGGCTCTCGCGGAAAAAGGCTTCTTTGACAAGGCTGAGCTTAAAAAGCTCCGTCACGTTGACTCTTTCCTTCAGGGTCACCCCGATATGAAAGGTACGCCCGGTGTTGATATGTCAACGGGTTCGCTCGGTCTCGGCTTCTCTTCCGCTTGCGGAATGGCTCTCGCGGCTAAAATCGACGGCAAGGACTACCGTACTTACTCGATAATCGGTGACGGTGAGAGCGAGGAAGGTCAGATCTGGGAAGCTTGTATGTTCGCATCTCACTATAAGCTCGACAACCTCGTAGCGATATTTGACTGGAACGGTCTTCAGATAGACGGCCCTGTTGCCGAAGTCATGAATCCCACGCCTCACGATAAAAAGCTTGAAGCCTTTGGCTTCCACGTAATCACCATCGACGGTAACGATTTCGATCAGATCGAAGCCGCTTTTAACGAGGCTAAGACCGTCAAGGGCAAGCCCACCGCTATCATCGCAAAGACGGTCAAGGGCAAGGGCGTCTCCTTTATGGAGAATCAGGTCGGTTGGCACGGCTCTGCTCCGAACGACGAACAGTATGAGATCGCCGTTGCCGAGATCAAGGCTGCCATGTAATCAAAGGAGGAGACAAAAATGGCTGATAAAATAGCAACAAGAGAAGCCTATGGCGCGGCTCTTGCCGAGCTTGGCGAAAAGTATGATTTTGTCGTTATGGACGCAGACCTTGCGGCTGCTACCAAAACGGGTATGTTTAAAAAGAAGTTCCCCGAGCGTTTCTTCGATTGCGGAATCGCGGAGGGCAATATGATGAGCGTTGCCGCGGGTCTTGCGGCGGCAGGTAAGACTGTATTTGCGTCATCTTTCGCAATGTTCGCCGCGGGCAGAGCGTTCGAGCAGGTACGCAACTCGATCTGCTACCCTCATCTCAACGTAAAAATTGGCGCTACTCACGCGGGAATCACCGTCGGTGAGGACGGCGCTACCCACCAGTGCATCGAGGATTTCGCGCTCATGCGCTCTATCCCCGATATGACAGTCGTAAACCCCGCTGACGCTGTTGAGGCAAAGGCGGCAGTTGAGGCGGCGATCAAGTTTAATGGTCCTATGTACCTCCGCTTCGGCAGATACGCAGTTCCCGTGCTTTACGATGCGGCGTCCTACAAATTTGAGCTTGGCAAGGGTATTCAGATGACCGACGGAAACGACCTCACTATCGTTGCTACGGGTATGATGGTATCTATGGCAATGGAGGCGGCAAAGGTACTCTCGGAGCGCGGTATCAAGGCTCGCGTTATCAATATCCACACGATAAAGCCTATCGATAAGGATATTATTTTGAAAGCTGCGGCTGAAACGGGCGCTATCGTTACCGCGGAGGAGCATAACATCATCGGCGGTCTTGGTTCTGCGGTTGCAGAGGTCGTTGGCGAGGGCTGTCCTGTTCCCGTTATCCGTCTTGGCGTTGAGGACAAGTTCGGTCACTCGGGCAAAGTTCCGCCCCTGCTTGAGATGTACGGTCTTACAGTTGAAAATATCATCGCTAAAGCTGATATCGCTCTCGGACTTAAGAAAAAGTAATAAAAAATAAGCAAAGACATGGGATTTCCGTGCCTTTGCTTTAATTTTTTAGTGAAATATTCGGCTGACGCCGAATGTGAAATAATTTCCTCGCGGAAATTGTGAAATATCTCACTTCGTTCGATGTGAAATGAAATTCGCCCATCACATTTGCGTAGCAAATATTTCACAGCGAAGCTATTTCACATGGCGAAGCCATATTTCACTCGCCGAAGGCGAATTTCACTGAAAAAAGGTGCGTAAATATACACCGCTGGGATTATTTTCTTTTGACTTCCGCTCGATCAAATTTGATCTTAAAGGTGAAATCTTCGGGATATGAGTCAAAATCTTGCAAATCAATCTCCAAAATGTAATGCTCGTCTTGTTCGATTAATCGATCCGCCAACCACCAAATTGTTTTTCTGTTTTCAAGGGATACATCAGTCGTTAAAATCTTGTAGTTGTAAAAGTGAATTTCCTCCACGGAGGTATCATAAAGCGCACCTTTTGCATTGATCTTCAATACTAATAGATTGCGATTATATTTGCTTTTTTCTCCGACGAATTTGTTATAGTCAAACGGAAATTCAAACGATTCCACACCGACAATGCCTGCATCGTGAAGCCCGCTTATCCAATACCACTCGGGTGGATTTTCAGGATGATGAGACATATATTCTCTACTTTTTGACATCACTGTTCTCCTTTGCGGTGTTGATAGAAGCGATCAGCATTCTACGAATCGTGCCACATTGATTATACAAATCTTTTGCAATCTCTCTACCCAACAATTCGAATTTTACAAACAATTCAAGCCAGTATTCAGTTTCGTAACATTCCTTCAGTGCAATTTGAAACTTTGTAATAAAGTCGGCTTTGCTATGAGCATAATTTGCTTCGTGAATATTGGCACCAATAGATGTAGAGGATCGCTCTAATTGGTTTACAAGAGAATAATGTCCTTTGATACCGTCGCACATTTTTATAACTTTAACCGCAAAGTCTGTGGAGAGGTCGCGGAGCTTTGAATCAGTCATAGTAACACCGCCTTTCTACTATTATTACATCATACTTTAGATAGCTTTTTCAAGTGAAATATTCGGCGAGCGCCGAATGTGAAATAATTTCCTTACGAAAATTGTGAAATATCTCACTTCGTTCGATGTGAAATGAAATTCGCCTCTTCACATTTGCGAAGCAAATATTTCACAGCGAAGCTATTTCACATGGCGAAGCCATATTTCACTCGCCGAAGGCGAATTTAACTGAAAAAAGCAGATTGCTTTCGCAATCTGCTTTTTTCTGGTGGGGGATGGTGGATTCGGACCACCGAAGTCAGTGACAACAGATTTACAGTCTGCCCCCTTTGGCCGCTCGGGAAATCCCCCATATGGAGCTGGTGAACGGAGTCGAACCATCAACCTGCTGATTACAAATCAGCTGCTCTGCCAAGTCGGATCGTAGCCATGTCGTTCTGTGGGCCAAGGAGTTG
>JAZSIP010000057.1:0-7305 GCA_045533915.1 Eubacteriales bacterium | reverse complement strand
GTTTGGCACCTCGATGTCGGCTCATCACATCCTGGGGCTTGGAGAAGGTCCCAAGGGTTCGGCTGTCCGCCGATTAAAGTGGTACGCGAGCTGGGTTCAGAACGTCGTGAGACAGTTCGGTCCCTATCTGTCGTGGGCGTAGGATATTTGAGAAGGGCTGACCTTAGTACGAGAGGACCGGGTCGGACGTACCTCCGGTGCACCAGTTGTTCTGCCAAGGGCATAGCTGGGTAGCCGCGTACGGTTGCGATAAACGCTGAAGGCATCTAAGCGTGAAACGTGCTTCAAGATTAGATATCCCTCCTAGCTTGACTAGGTAAGGTCACTTGCAGACTACAAGTTTGATAGGTCGGAGGTGTACGCACAGTAATGTGTTTAGCTGACCGATACTAATAGACCGAGGGCTTGAACTTTTATTAGTTTAAGCTTTACACTAAAAATTTCTTGAGTTTCGCTTTCGAACTCTCATCTCTTTCTTCGGTTTTCAATGGGCATAATCCCAAAAAGCACAAGACAACCCAAGCGGTTGTCTTTTTTTGTTCAGAAATTAAAAAAATTGAAAATTTTTCAAAAAATGTGTCTGCTTTTTTCTTTATTTGCTACATATAGCATGAAGGGTGATCAAACATTCAAAAGGAGGAAGTTATGAAATCATCAGAAAACACAAAATCAGAGTATATGTCCGACGACAATATCGTTGAACTTTACTGGCAGCGGGAGGAGAAGGCAATAGAGTATACCGATGCAAAATACGGTCGTTACCTATATACAATTGCGTATAACATTGTCCATAATCGCCCCGATTGCGAGGAATGTTTAAACGATACGTATTTAGGTACGTGGAACTGTATTCCGCCGACAAGACCCAAATCATTTCAAGCGTTCATATCTAAGATCATGCGCAACGTGGCGGTGAATAAATTTCGGAGAAACAATGCAGACAAAAGGATCCCTTCATCAATGACCGTTTCTCTTGAGGAAATGGACGATTGCGTTGCGTACAGTCCGTCCGTAGATGAGGAATATGCCATTAAGGAACTGACCCGTATTTTGAATAAGTATTTAAGTGGGCTTCCCGAGCGTGACGCTACCATTTTTATTAGCCGATATTATTATTCGGATTCTTTGGAGGAGCTTGCGGAAATGCTTGGCGTTAGTGAACGAACAGTGAGCCGTATGTTAGCAAAGCTTCGTCAGGATCTGAAGCAGCTTTTGGACGAGGAGGGCTATGGACAATGATGGATAAAAAAGATAATATTAAGCTCGAAGCATTATCGAATATAGATGACGATATAATCGAAAAAACGACGGCTATCCGTTGCTCTTGGTTGATGAACATAGGGAAAAAAGCTAAAAAATCACGCATATGGCTGCGTGTCGTTTCGATAGCCGCGTGTATATGCCTAATATTCGGCGGCGGACTGTTTGGAATACTGCAATTTCTTGGTAAGCAGATACCGATATATACGGGTATGACCGTACAGAATACCGTCCCCGCAGTAAACCAAACGGCAAAGGCAGACGGAGCGCTTCAAATAGAACTGTTGAGCGATGAAAAGCATGATCGCGAGATAGACCAAAAAGATCCGTATAAGAAGGGCGAGGACGGTAAAAAGCTTCACGATTCGATAGACGAGCGCTTTAAAGACAGTATCGTGAGCGCAAAGGACGAATATTTTGCCAAGAAGAATGAGGACGTTTATTTTGTAATACATATAGAAAATCCCGATAACTTCGTAATTCTGTCCTTTACCTTGAACGGAACTGTATATTCCTCGTATATGTTTGAGGAGGGCTCGGACATGGAGACCTTGATACTCAAATATAACGTCGGAGACGTTGAGGGAGAGCAGAGCTATACTATCGACGCTATAAAATACGTAGACGGAAGCGCAATAAAAGACGTAATCATGGAGGGTGAGCGTACCGTCAACGTCAAGATATATCCCGAGGAACAGCCTACGGTCGCAGTGATCGAGGAGACAGTAAACTACCTTGACGTTAGCTTTGTGGCAACGGTCGACGACCCCAAGGAGCTTATTGCGGCTTCGGATGGCAAGCTGTATGCGATGCTCTATGACGGAGAAACGTTGATACAAGAGAAAGAGATATCGGCGGGAGATACGGTCACGTTTGAGAATTTGTTGCCCGATACGTTGTATCAATATGCGTTAGTGGCAGTTTACGACGCAATCGACGGGGAAGGCAAGAAAGCCTACGTGCTGTATGAAAAAGCATTCTATACCGAAAAGATAGTCGAGATTCAAACGTCGAAGCTGTGGGGTTTTGAAGTACGTTTCTCTGCAAATTGGAGCGAAAATTACACGGGAACAAAGCAGTTTGATTCACTTGCCTTGTACGAGGGAGAAACAAAGATCCGCGATATTGACGTAAATTCGACAAAGGTGAGCAACCTGCCGTTTGATAAGGAGCTTTTACTTGTGGCAACTTATACGGTAGACGGTCAAAAGTTTACTATACGTTGCTCTATAGAATCTCCCAAAAGTTCAAAAGGACTTGCGATATCTGGCGGAGTAGTTACGGGAATAGGTACCTGTCAGGATACAGCTCTTTATATCAATGCGCCTATTGCGTCGAGTGCGTTTTCTGGAAACCAGTATTTAAAAGAGATATATTTAGGAGAAGGGGCAACAAGTATAGGTTATTATGCTTTTGGTGACTGCACAAGCCTTACGAGCGTAATTCTGGATGATAGCTTAACGAATATAGGTGTTAATGCGTTCATAGGTTGCACGGGACTTGAGTATAATATTTACGACAACGCAGAATATTTAGGAAATGAAAGCAATAAATATTTGTGCTTGATAAATGCAAAGCTTTCCACCCGAAGTATTCATGAATCAACAAAAATTATAGGAGAATACGCGTTCAAATCTTGCAGAGAACTTACGAGTATAACCATTCCAAATGGCGTGACTAATATAGGAGATTCTGCGTTCGAAGCTTGCACAGGACTTATTAGTATAACTATTCCAAATGGCGTAACAAAAATTGGTAATCGTATGTTCAAAGATTGTATGCGCCTTACGAGTATAACTATCCCAGATACCGTGATAAGTATAGGAGATTATGCATTTGATATTTGCAGCGCTCTTAAGAGCGTAATTATTGGCAATAGTGTAACGAGTATAGGTACTAATGCGTTCTGGGGGTGCATGGAGCTTGAGAGTGTAACTATCCCGAATAGCGTGACTAGTATAGGCACTAATGCATTCTATCTTTGCACGAATCTTACCTATAATATTTACGACAAGGCAAAATATTTAGGAAATGAAAGCAATAAATATTTGTATTTGATAGAAGCGGATGCTTCTACGCGAAGCATACATGAATCAACAAAAATTATTGGCAGTCATGCGTTCGCTACTCGCACAGGAGTTACGAGTATAGTTATCCCCGATAGCGTAACAAATATAGGCTATGATGCGTTCTATAATTGCACAAGCCTTACGAGCGTAACATTTGAGAATACAACAGGTTGGTTACGTGACGGTCAAAGTATAAACGTAAGCGATCCTTCTGCTAACGCAAGGAATTTGAAAAACGGCGATATATGGACACGCAGTTAAATTTACATTTGCAAAGCTTTTAACTTAATAACAATTACGGGAGACGAAATTCTCCCGTTTTTGTGTTTGTCAGATAAAATAATTTGGAGTTAAATAAATTGCGGTTTATAGGGGAGTTTGATAAATGCAAAATGCAAAATGCAAAATTAAATGAAATGGCAAACACGCATTGTTCGCACAAACGAGAGGCTCCTTCCGGGAGGGAGCTGTCGCGAAGCGACTGAGGGAGAGTGCGTGAAAAGCAAAGTTACTTCAAAATCAAGCATTTCGCAGGCTCCTTCCACCGTAAACGGTCCCCCTGCCTCTCGGAGGGAGGCTCTGTTTCTAACCGTTTCATTCGTGCGTAGCCGCTTCATTTAATTTTGCATTTTGCATTTATCAAACTCCCCGCCAACTCAAAATTTGAAATCTCAACTATTTTGAACTATGAATTATATATATAATAAAAATTATTAAAAAATTATTGAAACTTTCCGACAACTGTGATATAATATAATATCATGAAAAAATAGGCTTTCTTTTGGCTTAAAATAAAGGAGAAAAATATGTCTAACTACAAAATAGAAACAAAATGTGTTCAAGGCGGTTACACCCCAGGCAACGGTGAACCCAGACAGATCCCGATAATTCAAAGTACTACCTTTAAGTACGCGTCAAGCGCGGATATGGGTAAGCTTTTCGACCTTGAGGCGTCGGGATATTTCTACACGAGACTCCAGAACCCCACCAACGACAGCGTTGCGGCAAAGATATGCGACATGGAGGGCGGTACTGCGGCTATGCTTACGTCCTCGGGTCAGGCGGCTAACTTCTTTGCTATCTTCAATATCGCTTCCTGTGGTGACCACGTTGTTGCTTCTTCCACTATTTACGGTGGAACTTACAATCTGTTTTCGGTAACTCTTAAGAGAATGGGAATCGATTTTACCTTCGTTTCTCCCGACTGCACAGATGAGGAGCTTAACGCGGCGTTTAAGGAGAACACCAAGGCTGTATTCGGTGAGACTATCGCTAACCCCGCGCTCACTGTTCTCGATATCGAGAGATTCGCAAACGCGGCTCACGCTCACGGCGTTCCGCTTATAATAGACAATACCTTTGCGACTCCCGTAAACTGCAGACCTTTTGAGTGGGGAGCTGATATCGTAACTCATTCCACTACAAAGTATATGGACGGACACGGCGCGGCTGTCGGCGGTTGTATCGTTGACTCGGGTAAATTCGATTGGACTAAGTACCCCGAAAAGTTCGCGGGACTTTGCACTCCCGATGAGAGCTACCACGGTGTTACCTATACCGAGCGTTTCGGTCTTGAGGGCGCGTTTATTACAAAGGCTACCGCTCAGCTTATGCGCGATTTCGGCGCTATTCAAGCTCCGCAGAACGCGTTTTTGCTCAATCTCGGACTTGAGAGCCTCCACGTAAGAATGGCTCGTCATTGCGAAAACGGTCTTGCCGTTGCTAAATTCTTGAAGTCCGACGACAGAATATCTTGGGTAACTTATCCGTCTCTTGAGGGCGATAAGTACTACGATCTTGCGCAGAAATATATGCCTAACGGTACGTGCGGAGTTGTAAGCTTCGGCGTTAAGGGCGGAAGAGAAATGGCAGAGAAGTTCATGGGTAATCTTAAGATCGCGGCGATCGAGACTCACGTTGCGGACGCGAGAACCTGTTGTCTCCACCCCGCAAGCGCAACTCACAGACAGATGAATGAGGAAGAGCTCGTCGCGGCAGGTATTTCGGGCGATCTTGTCCGTCTCTCTTGCGGTATAGAGAACAAGGACGATCTTATTGCGGATATCAAACAGGCTCTTGACGCGCTTAATTAAAATATCAAATTTTAGGAGGCTTTCGTAATGCCAATTAAAATTCCAAATTTGTTACCGGCAACACAGGTTTTGCTCAATGAAAATATATTCGTCATGACCGAGACACGTGCTATGACGCAGGATATAAGACCATTGAAGATACTTATGCTCAATCTTATGCCGCAAAAGATCACGACCGAGACGCAGATAGCGAGAGTTATCGGAAACACTCCGCTTCAGGTCGAGCTTGAGCTTTTGCAGACGGCAACTCATAAGTCTACGCATACGTCAGAGGAGCATATGCTCGCGTTTTATAAGACCTTTGACGAGGTACGCGACAAGAAATACGACGGTATGATAATCACGGGCGCACCCGTTGAGCAGATGGACTTTGAGGAGGTCGATTATTGGGAAGAGCTTTGCGAAATAATGGAATGGAGCAAGACCCACGTCACGAGCACCTTCCATATCTGCTGGGGCGCGCAGGCGGGACTTTATTATCACTACGGAGTGAAAAAGTATCCGCTTGAAAAGAAGCTTTTCGGCGTTTTTGAGCATAAGCTCGACCATAAGCAATCGATACTCTTCAGAGGCTTTGACGACACCTTCGTTGTACCTCATTCGCGACATACAACGTGCAGAAGAGAGGACATCGAGGCAGTGCCCGAGCTGAAGATCCTTGCAAGCTCTGCGGAGGCAGGCGTATTTGTAACGGCTACCGATAAGGGCAGACAGATATTCGTTACGGGACATTCCGAATATGACGCGGATACTCTTAAAAACGAGTATTTCCGCGACAAAAACGCGGGGCTTCCCATTGAGATTCCGAAAAATTATTTTCCCGATGACGATGATACAAAAGAACCTATCGTTCGTTGGAGAAGCTGCGCGAATCTTTTGTATTCAAACTGGCTGAACTACTTTGTATATCAGTCTACACCATATAATATCGAGGAGATTGAATAAAAATGAAACACACAAGAAAACTTGTTTTAGCCGCGCTTTTTGCCGCTTTGACCTTTTGCGCGACGTTCGTTATAAAAATACCGACGGTCACGGGCGGATACGTTAATCTTGGAGACAGCTTTGTTTTAACTTCGGCGTGGGTCTTGGGGCCCGTGTGGGGAACAGCCGCGGCGGCTATCGGCTCGGCGCTCTCCGATCTTCTGGGCGGCTACCCGATATACATACTTCCGACCTTTATCATCAAAGGACTTATGGCTCTTGCGGCGTATGGGATATTTAAGCTCATCAATATCAAAAAGACTTATATTTCGCGTGTTATCGGAGCTATCGTTGCCGAGATAATAATGGTAGGCGGATATTATCTCTGCGAAGCGACCTTTCTCGGTTACGGATTTGGCGGCGCGCTTGCGAGTGTTCCCGCAAACGCGGTTCAGGCAGTCTTCGGTATCGTCAGCGGAGTTGTAATTACCGAGATACTTACAAATATCAAGGCAACCAAAAGATTTTTTGATAAATAGAACAAAAAAGACAGAGATTTCTCTGTTGTCCTAAACGGAGAAATCGGGGTACAAAATTTCGGCAGAGGGATTGTTTCCTCTGCCGATTTGTGTTATAATAGAATGGGTGATGAAAATGGATAACAAAAAAGAATTGCCGAAAAGAAAGCATCCGCGACTTGATCATTATGATTATAGTTCTGCAGGTGCATATTTTGTCACGATATGTACGCAAAACAGACGGTGTGTACTATCTCGCATCGTAGGGCGGGGGCTTGCACCCGCAGACACATACGCATGTGAGCACGCTGCGTTTGGAAAGATTGCGGAGGAGCAATTATTATTACTCAAAGATCGTTATCCCTGCCTTTCGGTTGACAGATACGTAATTATGCCAAATCACATTCATGTTATTTTGGTTTTTGAGGGCGATGCGGCGGG
>JAZSIP010000066.1:0-45861 GCA_045533915.1 Eubacteriales bacterium | reverse complement strand
CTCTGACGATTATTGAACTTGCTGACCTTGTAAAGGCAGTAGAAGAAGAATTTGGCGTATCCGCAGCAGCTCCCGTAGGCGTTGCAGTGGCAGCAGCAGGCGCAGCAGCTCCCGCAGCTGGATTGAAGGCTGATTTTGACGTCGTTCGCAAGGGCTTCGGTGCAAAGAAGCTTGACGTTATCAAGGCTGTTCGTGAGATCACGGGTCTTGGACTTAAGGAAGCTAAGGAAATGGTTGAGGGTGCTCCTAAGACCGTTAAGGAAGGCGTTTCCAAGGACGAGGCAGAGACTGTTAAGAAGACTCTCGAAGAGGCTGGCGCTGAGGTTGAGGTTAAGTAATTTAACCCACCAAGGTTTCTTTAACATAAACGGCTGTTGCAAATGCAACAGCCGTTTTGCTTTTTATGATCTGATTATAAGATACGTATCGTTTTTAGGATCTCCGCTTACATCTTCGGGAGCTACCGAATATCGTTTTGCTACTGTCCACGCGCTATCATCGGGAGCGGGATAGCAAAGTATGAGCTCCCCGCTCTCCTTTTGTACAGGCTCGGAAAACTCAACGCTCTTTAAGGATACGACGTTTTCCTTTCCCATAAACGTAGCCGCTACGGTTATCTCACTGTCAAGCTCAAGATTCTCTCCGCCCACACGCGCGCGACAGCTTATGATCTCCGCAGACGTGTCGGCTACACTCAAATCACCGTCAGCGCCATCGGTCTCAAAGCGTATAGGAAGATTCACCTCGCAAGCCGAGTATTCTCCGCCCTTTTCGCAAACTAAAACGTAACGGCTCTGTCCCGTGAGAACGTATCTGCCTCCTACTGACTCACAATTTTCAAACATCACGCTCGCACAAACGTCAACAGCACTTGCGCCCTCGGGGATACTAAGCTCGGAAAGAGGTATCCTTTCGCTTTGTGAGAAATTGCCGTTTATGGCGCGAAGCATCACAGGAATCGAATGTTCGCTATATTCACAAGAGCTCACCTTTTCGGTCGAGTAGATATCTGCCGTATAGGATATCGGACGATTTACTCCTATTTGAGCATCAAGCAAAACGTTTACGTCGCAAATTATTTTTCCCTCTCCAACGTTTACGGATATCTCACTTACATTTCCGCACACACGGCAATATTTTTCCTCTCCCGCGGGAATTTCCGCTTCGATCTCACTGTCAAAAGGAAGCTTTCGCTGTATAGTTTCAACACGTCCGTCAGGATCTGTGCAAAGAATCTTCAGCATTACGTTTCCTCTTGCGTTTACTCCGCTATCACTTATATAAGCCTCGTCAACATGTACCTTACCGTCCGCTCCTATAACGCGGACGTCCTCTCCCATACCTGATATATCTTCCGAAAGATTCAAAACGTCAGAAAGCGCACTTATAAGGTCTGCGTTTTGAGATTCTTTAGTAAGCTTATATACGCTTGATTCATTGACGTCACCCATACAACGCTCACCATAGGGCATTTTTCCGTAAGCCCTGACATACGAGCGCATACGCATACGTATAGAAAGTCTTCTCGGTCCGCTTACGCGAGAGCTTACATTTTCCGCGTTGCTTGTAACGAAAAGAGTAACTCCCTCGTTGAGATCAAATTCGGAAACCTTTTCAAGAGGTATATTGAAATTGTATTCGCAAGACACCGGAGCTGTATAAAGTCCGCCGTCAGATCCGACGTAAAGCACCTGATAATCTACCGTTCCGTCAAGCTCGGCACTGTTTCCGCCAACGTATTTTGCAGGCGGTAAAATAGTGTTGGTAACGTAAAGGATACGTCTTATCTCGGGAAGATAATCGGGGAGAGTATATTCGCATAAGACCTCGTTAGTTACCGTGCTTTCGCACATCGGTTTTGTCATACAGCGCATTTCAACGCTTACGTTTTCATCGTTATTATTCATACCGTTTCCCTTTCTGCTCTCTGTGCAAATAATATTCTGATAAAACTTATGATGAGTGTTCGCAGTTTATGTGTATTTTTTGAAATAATAAATATATTAGGAAAACCTTTGACAATAAGCAAAAAATGTGTTATAATAATATAATAGGATAATTATGCGCATAAGGAGGTGTGATCTATGGTAACCGTTACAGACGTTTTTCCGAATAGCCGAGGGGAGCGCGCAGGTATTTGCGCTGGGGATATAATTATATCTATAAACGACAGAGATATAAACGACGTTCTCGATTACCGTTTTCACCTTGCTAACAAACACATAAAAATTTTGCTTGAACGCAACGGCGAAAGATTTGCGGTAGATATCATAAAAAAGGAATATGACGATATTGGGCTTGATTTTGAAACACCCTTGATGGATAAAAAGCATTCCTGCGAAAACAAGTGTATCTTCTGCTTTATCGATCAGCTTCCAAAGGGTATGAGAAAAACGCTTTATTTCAAGGACGACGATTCTCGCCTCTCTTTCCTTCACGGAAATTACATAACGCTTACAAATCTGCACGACAAGGATATTGACAGAATAATTGAGATGCACATATCTCCCGTCAACGTCTCTGTCCATACGACGAACCCTGAGCTTCGCGTTAAAATGATGAAGAATAAGCGCTCGGGCGAGGTACTTTCATATCTCAAAAAGCTTGCCGATGCGGGAATCTCGCTTTGCGCTCAGATAGTTCTGTGCAAGGGAGTAAACGACGGCGACGAGCTTTTGAGTTCGATGCGCGATCTTGAAAAGCTCTTCCCCGCGCTTGAATCTGTTTCGGTAGTACCCGCAGGACTTACAAAATTCAGAGACGGACTTTATCAGCTTGAAAGCTTTACCGCACAAGAGTGTGCGGAGGTTGTGAGAGACGTCACCGAATTTGGCGACGAATGTAAAAAGAAGCACGGATCTCGTCTGTTTTTCGCATCGGACGAGTTCTACCTCAAAGCAGGGATTCCCCTCCCCGATGACGATTTTTACGAGGGATACGCCCAAATCGAAAACGGTGTAGGTATGCTCACCGATATGAAAACGGGATTTGAATATGAGATGGAAGATCCAGAGAGCCTTCGCAATGAATTTAACGCGCAAAGAAAGGTCTCTATCGTTACGGGATATGCGGCGTACAAGCATATAAGCGCTCTGTGTGAAAAGCTTTGCCGAGAATTTGACGGTCTTAAGGTTAACGTATACGCTATACGCAACGACTTTTTCGGTCATGAGATAACCGTCGCGGGACTGCTTACGGGTAAGGATATTATCGCGCAGCTCAAAGACAAGGAGCTTGGAGACGAGCTTCTGATCCCCGCCGCCTGCTTGCGAGCCGAAGGAGATGTTTTGCTTGATGACATATCTCCCGAGGATATTGGAAAAGCGCTTGGAGGTATCAAGGTATCTCCGTGTGAGAGTGAGCCGTCCGCGTTCATACGCTCGGTGCTCGGAATAAACATATAAGATCATATCAACGAAAGTGAGTGAATAAATAATGGCAAAACCAATAATCGCTATTGTCGGCAGACCTAACGTCGGCAAAAGCACTTTGTTTAACAAGCTTATAGGTGAGCGACGCTCTATCGTCGAGGACACCCCTGGTGTTACGCGCGACCGTATCTACGGTGAGACCGAATGGTGCGGAAAACAACTTATCATTATTGATACGGGAGGTATCGAGCCCAAAACCGACGATATAATATTAAAGCAGATGCGTTTTCAGGCGGAGATAGCTATTGAAAGTGCCGACGTTATCGTGTTTATGTGTGACGTTCGCACGGGTCTTACCGCAGACGACCGCGACATAGCTATAATGCTCAAAAAGAGCGGAAAGCCGATAATACCTTGTATCAACAAGTGTGACAGTGTCGGTGCTCTTCCCTTTGAATTTTACGAATTTTATGAGCTTGGCTTCGAATGTGAGCCTATTGCCGTATCCTCGGTCCACGGAAGCGGTACGGGTGACCTTCTTGACGAGGTCCTCAAAAACATTCCCGACGGAATGGGAGAAGACGAAGAGGACGATAGTATAAAGGTTGCCGTTATAGGAAAACCAAACGCGGGAAAATCATCGATAATCAACAAAATAATAGGTCAGAACCGACTTATCGTTTCGAATATCGCGGGAACTACGCGAGATGCCGTTGACACGCATATATCGACGGAGAACGGAAACTTCACCTTTATCGATACGGCGGGTATAAGACGCGCGTCAAAGATAAATGACAAAATCGAAAAGTACAGTGTTCTCCGCGCTCATATGGCGGTAGAGAGAGCTGACGTCTGCCTTATTATGATAGACGCTCAGACAGGCATCACAGAGCAGGACGAAAAGATAGCGGGTATCGCGCATGAGGCGGGAAAGGCATCTATAATCGTCGTAAATAAGTGGGACGCGATCGAGAAGGACACAAACACTGTTAATGCCTTTAACGAGCGTATCCGAACATCTCTTGCGTATATGCCATATGCTCCGATAATTTACGTTTCCGCCTTGACCGGACAGCGTATAAATACCATCTTCGAGCATATCCTTTACGTTTACAATCAATCCAACACAAGAATATCAACAGGTATGCTCAACGAGGTCTTGGCTGAAGCGACAATGAAGGTCCAGCCTCCGTCCGATAAGGGCAGACGCCTTAAGATATACTATATGACGCAAGTATCCGTTGCCCCTCCGACATTTGTTTTCTTCTGCAACAACGTAGAGTTGTTCCATTTCTCGTATCAGAGATATCTTGAAAACTGTCTGCGTCAGACCTTTGGATTTAAAGGAACGCCTATACGAATAGTCGTTCGAATGAGAGGCGAAGATTCAAAATGAGCATAAAAGGTTTTTTGTTTGACTTTGACGGCACTCTGTTTTTCAACAGTGATTTTCACCTTATTTCAACAGGCAGAGTGTTTGAAAAATATTACGGAATTCCCGCTCCCGACAAAGAAACTTCAATAAATAAAATATTCGGACGAACCAACAAAACGATCGTGCTCGAAAATATAGATCCAAATGCTACCGACGAAGATATCCGAATTTACGATGAACGTAAAGAAAATGCATACAGAGAGCTTTGTATGGAAAATTCAGCAAATATTCATCTGACTCCGGGTGCGACCGAGCTTTTGGACTATCTCAAGGATAACGGTATCCCTTGCTGTATGGCAACGGGCTCTCCTATCTCAAACGTCGATTTTTATCGCGAGCAGTTCGGGATCGACCGTTGGTTCGGATATGGCAATCTTCTTTATGCGGACGGTACTTTCCCCGGAAAACCCGCTCCCGACATTTATATCGCCGCGGCGAAAAGAATTGGACTTGACCCTTGCGAATGTGTTGTTTTCGAGGACGGAACGAGCGGAATACAGGCGGCACATGACGCGGGTTGCGGAGGAATAGTTGCTGTTTACGAAAAGAAATATGAACTTCCCGACAGTACAAAGGCAATGGTCGATATCATTTGCCACGATCTGACCGATTGGAGAAGCATACTCGCAAAATACGGTCTTTAATGAGGTAAAATATGTTTGTAGATAACGTAAAAATTTATGTAAAGGCGGGCGACGGCGGTAACGGCGCAGTCGCGTTCCACCGTGAAAAATACGTCGCGAAGGGCGGCCCTGACGGCGGTGACGGAGGACACGGCGGCAATATCATTTTCCGTGTTGACGAGGGTTCAAATACCCTGCTCGCTTTCCGCTATAAGCACAAGTTTATCGCCGAAAACGGCGGCAACGGTAAGGGCGGAAAGTTCCACGGTGCTACCGCTCCCGACCTTATTATAGACGTTCCGAAGGGTACGCTTATAAAGGACGCCGAAACAGGCAAGATAATCCACGATATGAGCGACAATGACGGCGCGGATTATATCTGTTGCAAAGGCGGTCGCGGAGGCTGGGGAAACAAGCACTTTGCTACCCCCACAAGACAGCTTCCGAACTTCGCAAAAAACGGAACTAAAGGACAGGAAAAGGAGCTTATTCTTGAGCTTAAGATGCTTGCTGACGTCGGTATCATCGGCTACCCAAGCGTTGGAAAATCCTCTATACTTTCACGCATAAGCGCGGCAAAACCCAAAATTGCCGACTACCACTTCACTACCCTCTCTCCGAATCTTGGAGTTGTAAAAACGGGGGGCGAGAGTGGATTCGTTGCCGCTGATATCCCAGGACTTATCGAGGGTGCGGCAGACGGCGCGGGACTCGGTCACGCATTCTTGCGACACATCGACAGATGCAGACTTTTGCTTCACGTTGTGGATATCTCCTGCTCCGAATACAGAGATCCCATTGACGATATAAAAAATATCAATTACGAGCTTCGTCGTTACAGCGAAAAGCTTTCGGAACGCCCACAGATAATAATAGCCAACAAAGCCGACATTCTTGACCGTGAGGTCGTTGATGTACCCGAATTTGAAGAATTCGTCAAGGAAAACGGTTGGGATCTTCTGTACGTTTCCGCGGCTACGGGTGAGGGACTTGACGAGCTTATACGCATAACTGCCGAAAAGCTTCGCGATCTTCCTCCTATGCTTATTTACGAACAGGAATACGCACCCGAGGACGCATATGTCGGCGGCGGAAAAGAGACAACTATCAAGCGTGAAAACGATACGTTTATCGTTGAGGGCGATTGGCTCTACAATCTTATGGGACAGATCAATTTCGATGATTATGAATCCTTGAGCTATTTCCAGAGAATACTGAAAAACAGCGGTATCTTTGACGAGCTTGAGGCTCGCGGCTGTACTGACGGTCATACAGTATCGATCTACGGCTTTGAATTTGATTACGTAAAATAAAAGGGATCTTTAAAATGGTCAGAGAAATTTACGAAAACGAATTAAACGAGCTTTTGAAATTGTATCTGTATCTACACGAAGATACCGTTCCCGAAATTACAGAACACCTGAAAAGCACGTGGAATACTATCATAAATAACGAAAACCATCATATAATCGTCAAGGAAATAAACGGCAAAATATCCGCTTCCTGCGTTTGCGTAATTATTCCTAATCTGACAAGAGGAATACGCCCGATAGCTTTTATCGAAAACGTTGTTACTCACGCGGAACACAGAGGAAAAGGATACGCTACGGAGTGTCTCAATTACGCGAAGGAGCTCGCAAAGAAGAACAACTGCTATAAAATGATGCTCTTGACGGGTTCAAAGGAAGAATCCACGTTGAATTTTTACAAAAAAGCAGGCTATAACAGTAAGGACAAGACCGCGTTTATTCAATGGTTGGACTGATATAGCTATCAAAAAACACAAGCAAAAAAACGATCATTTTGCTAATAAGGAGGAAAAAATGAACATTTGGCACGATATCGATCCCGCAAGCATAACACCTACCGATTTTTCGGCAGTTATCGAGATACCCAAGGGAAGCAACTGCAAATATGAGCTTGACAAACACACAGGACTTCTTCGTCTTGACAGAGTTCTTTACACATCAACTCACTATCCCGCAAATTACGGCTTTATACCGCGAACATACGCAGACGATGGGGACCCATTGGACGTTCTCGTTCTTTGCGCAGAGTCCATTCAACCGCTCACTCTCGTTCAGGTATTTCCTATCGGAGTTATGCGAATGATAGACGGCGGCGCGCTTGACGACAAGATAATAGCTGTTCCCTTTTCAGATCCGTCTTATAACAATATCACTTCGATCGACCAGCTTCCCGCTCATATCTTCGACGAAATGATGCATTTCTTTACCGTATACAAGCAGCTCGAAAACAAGCAGACTGCTGTCAAAGAGCTCTTTACACAGAAAGAAGCGATCGAGATAATACAATCCTGTATTGAAGCGTATAAAGAAAAATTTGAGAACAAATAAACGCAAAAGAGCTGCTTACTTGTAAAGCAGCTCTTTTGCGTTATATTATCCTCTGCAATTCGGTTTGTTTCCGTCAGATCGCATCATATTATCTGCGCGGTATGAGGGATTAAACGCATAGAAATTCTTTGAATCAAGATTATCCTGCGCTATTCTCATTGCGTCTGAGAAACGTTGGAAATGCACGATCTCGCGCTCACGAAGGAATTTTATCGGGTCACGCACGTCAGGATCGTCTGTAAGACGAAGTATATTGTCATAGGTCGTGCGAGCCTTTTGCTCTGCTGCAACCTCAAAAGCGCAAGCTTTTTAGCAGCAGAGCAGTGAAATAAATCCCTTCGGGATTTATGAGATCCGCTGACGCGTGTGAAATAGCTTCGCTGTGAAATGCGCTTCGCGCGTGAGGATGCGGGATTTATTTCATTTCACAATTTTTCGCAAGAAAAATTATTTCATAATGGCGCAAGCCATTATTTCACATTTTGCGAAAGCAAAATATTTCACTAAAAAGCACAGTGAATTTCGATGGGGACATTCCTTGTGCCAGAAATACGCTTTCCGACCATAATTTTGTCGATCAAAATCTCCACTATTTCCCGTGTCAGATGCTCAACGCCCACGTATTTTTCGATCAATTCTCGGCGGTTGTCACCTACGGCAATTTTGACCTCGATCTCGGCAATTCGCTTTTGACATTCGAGCACCTGCGCTTCAAGTCGCTCCTTTTGCGAGGTGAATTCCTTCGACAGCTCGATGAAGTCCGCTTCGCAAATCAAGCCCTTCACCTTGTCAAGATAAAGGTCACGCACGCCTTTGGAAAACTGATTGATCTTGCCTTGATAGGTCGCAATTTCGGCTTCAATTTCTTGCTTTTGCTCCGTCAGATCGGAGCAAAATTGAACTTTTCTTTCCAACTCGTCCATATCAAGATACTCTGCATTGAGTCGCCTCAGCTCCGCAATGACCATTCGTTCAAGCCTATCTACCGAGATAAACGCCCCCTCGCAAGCACCCTTGGCGTAGTGTCGGCTGGGGCATTGCAGGAAGTGTCTGCCGCCTGACTTTGACGAGCGCATCACATATCCGCAGGATGCGCACCGCACCTTCTTGGCAAAAAGACCTATTGTGCCAACCTTGAAGGGCTTTGCCCGCTCGGAGATCATCTTCTGCACTCGATCCCACAGGGCACGGTCAATGATTGGCTCATGTGTGCCCTCTACCCGAAACCATTGCTCCTTGGGGCGCGGACGGTTAATCGAGGTCTTATACGAAATGCTTTCGTACTTGCCTTGCACCAGATTGCCGATATAGGTTTCGTTGATCAGCATATCCGAGATTGCAAAGTATTTCCACAGTGTGCTGTTCTTGCTCGGCGGCAGACTGAACCTGAGCCCCTGCATCCGCTTGTACTCGGTGGGGTTGGGAATCCCTCGATCGTTGAGCATCCGTGCGATTGCGGTTTTGCCATATCCCTGCGAAAAGAGGGTGAATACCTCTCGCACTACGGCGGCGGCTTCCTCGTCGATGATCAAATGGCCTTTCAGGTCGGGATCCTTCTTGTAGCCGTAGAGCGCAAAGGAGCCGATGTGAAAGCCGTTTTTACGGCGGCTGTCAAGGGCGGATTTGATGCTGTCTGACATATCCTCCAGATACCACTCGTTGACAAGTCCGTTGATCTGACGGCTTTTTTTGTTGCCCTTGTTGGCAGTATCGGCGTTGTCCACGATGCTGACAAAACGAATGCCCCAGATGGGAAACAGACCGTGTATGTACCGCTCGACCAATTCAAGCTCACGGGTAAAACGGGATTGTGTCTTGCAAAGGATAATATCAAATTTTCTCGCTTGCGCGTCGGCAAGAAGCCGCTTGAACTCGGGACGGTTGCGGTCGGAGCCCGCATAGTCGTCGTCGCTGTAAATGCCGTAAAGCTCCCAGCCCATTCGATCGGCGTAGTCGCGGAGCATCGCCTTTTGGTTTTGAATGCTACCCGAATCATCGGTGGCATTCTGCTTATTTTTGTCCTCCTCGGACAGTCTGCAATAGATTGCTACTTTTTCTCTCATGTTCTTATCTCCTCTCGGATAAGAACAAGCTGTTTTCCTCCACCTCTATTATACCACAGATTGTCCTTATTTGTCATTGACTCGGAGAAAAGTTTACACTTTTTCTGCGCTCTAATGTTGATATTAGTTCTATCCATATACGCGTGTACTCCTCCTTCGTCAGTTCTTTTTTCTTGAAAACACTTATAACGTGTGATTGCTTTTCCATGATTGTCTCCTTTCCATTTACTAAATAGGTATGAGGTCGAGCTTGTACACTATGCTCGCCTCGGTGTGTGCGATTATAGTATAAACCATAAAATCCCGTTTGTCATCGGCGAAACTACGCCAACTTTTTGCCTATTTTGTGCCATTTCATTTTCACCGAAAAAAGCAAAAAAACTATTGACAAACGGAACACGATATGATAAAATAAACTCGTAAGTTAGCAACTCATAATATAGTTATTTGCGAAGAAAGGAGCTTTTTATGTTTTACTGTCGTGAAAAAGAGCTTTTTGAACTCAATAAACGGTATGATAACGGCAAGTTTGAGTGTGTCATCGTTTACGGTCGCCGCCGTGTGGGCAAAACGGCTTTGCTCGGTGAGTTTTGCAAGGATAAACCTACCATATTTTTCTCTGCGCTCAATACCACAGCCGGAGAGAACCTTGTGGCACTTTCCAAGGCAATTTATGAAAAGGATCATCCCGATCCTGCTACTGCTCCGATTTACAATAGCTTTGACGATGCTTTTGCCGAAATCACACGTATGGCGCAGGACGAACGAATCGTATTTGTCATTGACGAGTATCCGTATCTTGCCAAAGCGGATAAATCCATTTCCTCACGCCTTCAGCACATTATTGACCGAGTATGGCAGAATGGTCAGCTCTACCTAATACTTTGCGGCTCGTCTATGAGCTTTATGGAATATCAGGTGCTTGGTTATGAAAGCCCTCTGTACGGCAGAAGAACGGCTCAGTTTAAGATTCAAGCCTTGACCTACTGTGAAACTACCGTGTTCAATCCGAGTCTCACAAACGAAGAAAACGCCCTCGTGTACGGCATTACGGGCGGTGTTCCTCACTATATTAACAAGCTGAACGTTGAGGGCGACGTGAACGAGGCTCTGCTTGATAATCTTTTCAACAACGCAAGCTATCTCTTTGAAGAGCCCGAAAACCTCTTGAAGCAGGAGCTTCGTGAGCCTGCAATTTACAATTCCATTATTTCAGCAATTGCGTGCGGTGCTTCCCATGCAAACGAGATCTCTACTAAGGTCGGTATTGAATCTGCCGTATGCGCGAAGTATTTGAAAATTCTACTTGACCTCGGCATTCTCAAAAAGGAAACGCCGATCACCGAAAAGGCGGGTAAGAAAACCATTTACAACATCGGAGATAATTTCTTCCGCTTCTGGTATCGTTTCGTGCCGCAGAATACCTCTGCCATCAGTGCGGGACGTATGCCAAAAATCTACGAACAGTCGGTGAAAAAGTATATTCCCGAATATATGGGCTTGGTGTTTGAGCAGATGTGCCGCGACTATCTTTTGCGCTATGATGACAATCTCCCCATTATGTTATCCGAGGTCGGTCAATGGTGGGGTACGGACGCGAAGACGCGAAAGGAGGTACAGATCGACATTGTCGGTACGCCTGTCGAGGGGGATGAGTATATCATCGGTTCCTGCAAGTATAAGAACGAGCAGATAGGTATTGACGAGCTGGAGCTCTTAAAGCATTACGCTTCCGTATTTGGCAAAGGATCAAAATACCACTACTATATTTTCTCCAAGAGCGGATTTACCAAAGGGCTTGAAGAAAGAGCCAAAGAAGAGGGAGTTAAGCTTCTTACGCTTAACGATATCTATCGTAAATAAAGTACAGAGGTCACGCAACCGAAAAGACGGAAGCGGGACCTCATTTTGATATGTGTATGAGTGTGATAGACGTCGTAGTGCGTAATGAGCAAAACTGGCATATCAAGCGAGAATTGGAAGACTGCCCGGGGTGGCTTTGTATAGAGCCTCCCAATTGCGAAATTACGCGCGGTACTATGCTCTCTCATGCGTAATTTGAAATAGTGCCACCGCTGAAAGTCCATATTTTGCAAGGATTTTCGTGGGCAAACAAAAGAAAAAACATGGGTACTTTTTTAAGCCGATTTTTGCTCAAAAAATACCCATGTTTTTTGATTGTTTTAGTCGTATTGAACGGGGATGCAACGACGGTGTTCTTGCCTGATTCTGCGATTGATCGAGTCAAAATCAAGTGGATGCCACCATGCGCTCCGCACCCAATCCGAAATCCATTCGTGATCGGGATGTTCGTGATCGTTCAGAATTTTTATCTTTTCATCAAACCCATACGCACCGCCGCTATCCTCCATCGGTGCGTCGCCAATCGCCTTGGTACAGTGTGGATATGGCGTAGTACAGTTAGGAATAAAACGCTTCAGCTTGATCGTATGTATCCAATCGTCACCGAAATCGTATTCATATTCGATCTTCTTTTGTGATTCGAAAATTTCACGAATAGTAACGGTCGTACTGTCGATAGATTTACCACCGCTGAATGCGATCCAATCATCATTCTCAAAATGCGCGGGTTGAATGATTTCTCTCGGTCTGCCCATACTGTCCTTTTTCAAAATGAATTGATGTAGGTGACAATCGTGCCATTCAAAAGCATTTTGAAGGATCTTGTGAAGCTGATAGAAATTGAGATCGCTTGGAACAACTAATATTCTCTTACAGGGAGTAAGCAGATCAAGCGTAACTTCAAGCTCCGCCACGTGTGCAGACTGCACGGGTGCGCCGTATCTTTCGGTAAGCGTGGCAATCAGCTTTTCGTAGATAAATGCGTAGTCTTCCTTTGCAATCATATCGTCGTTTATCCACGGCAGGTATTTCTCTTGAAACATACTGTCAGGCTCAAACAGATTTACGAAACGCTCTACTCGCGCGCACGCTTTGTTGCAATATGCCACGTCAGAGCGAGATGCCGTTGTTGTAAAGGCTAAGCTCTCTCCGCAATCGGCAATATATTTATCTATAACATCGCTGGCAATATACTCACTTTGCAATACCGCGCGAATACCGTCTTTCATCAGTTCGGGCAGTTTTGTTATATTCTTTGCCGTCAAGCCGTAAAGCACAAAACAACACTTGGTAGCATTGTTTACCGAAACCAACGTCTTGTGGCGATTCAGTATGATAAGATTCGCTGTCCAAGAAAACAGCGGGGCAGTCTCGGCAGTTAGTTTTTGAGGCTTTACTCCCAAAAAGTCAAGCAGCTTTTTCGTACATCCTATAACCATCTTTTTCTCCTTCCACGTACTCACTTCTATAATAACATTATACCACCTTTTTGAAAAATATCAATAGAAATAGCGGAATGAGTATGGGGCATATTTCTTACAAGCAATTTCGCTCTGCACCCATTTCGAAAATAGTACGTGTCGAGAGAATTGTGAAGATTGCACGGGACAGAAAGCAAAAAGACAATCTTGCGAAATTGCGTTATGACGAAAGCTCTCTCTAGTATAGTTAAAGAGGAGAACATAGATGAATGATAAGATTATTTGGTATCTCGTAGTAATTGCTCTATTATTCATTATGCTTTTTTTTGTAATATCTCTGATTATCGTTATGTTGATTTTGATGATTACGAAAAGAACGTTTTTCATGTATATAAAAAACAAATAACTGTTATTAAAAAAGTCTGAACAGATTAAGGAAAGAACTCTGTTCAGGCTTTCCTTTTGCGTTGATTTGTCCGAGTAATAATTTTTTTGAAATAGAAGAATCGCGAGGACTGCCCGAGGCGTGAATTGCACGCCCAAAAGAACGTTGACTGGGGCAAAATTGCGGCATATTGAAAGCCTGCATTGCCGTAAAAATCTAATTTTTCTCTCAAATAGCCTTATATTACCTTGCATTTGCTATGAAGAAACTTGTGTATTTTGAATATCGATTTTTTGACTCATTTTTACATAAGAAATCTGCTGTTTTTGCGCCATATCACAATAGGATAACATTGAAAATGTGTCGAGAAGACTGCCGAGGCGGTCGCCCTCTGGAATGCGCTTATATCAGACTCATTCTACCGATACAATACAAACGACGGTCGGAGGAGATGAATCTATAGTTTATTGCGATTTCAAAATGAGTTTGGTAGATTTAAATGCAAAGTTAGGTGATTTGCACCGAAGTTTCAAATGAGTTTGAAAAAATTCTTTCAATCAAAAAGCTTCGGCTAATTTATAAGATTTCTTAAAATCAGCCGAAAAAAACAAGCGTTGCTCAACAATCGTTGGAAAAATATTTCAACAATCGTCGGAAAAGTGATGATATATTACATCTTTTTATCATCTGTTGCGGGGTTATCAATCAACTCGCCGTTTTCTGTGAAGCGTGAGCCGTGGCAGGGGCAATCCCACGTATGCTCGGCGCGGTTGTATTTGAGAGCGCAGCCAAGGTGAGGACATCGGGGTGCGGTGGGTGTGAGAAGCCCTATTGCCGAGTCAAAAGCGTTGACGGCAAGTTGGGGGCGCAGAACAGTGCGCGATGGATCGAAAACGGCGGCGTAGGGACTGTTTTTGCCTTGCACAAGGTCGCAGAGAAGATTGGCGGCGACCATGGCGTTGGTCATGCCCCATTTGTTAAAACCCGTGGCAACGAATACATCGGGCGTAGACTTAGCGTACTGCCCGATATAGGGAATATCATCGAGCGTCATACAATCCTGCGTTGCCCATTTGCCCACAATTTCGGCGTTTTTGTAGTGCTTGCGGGCAAAACCTTCAAGCTCTTGCCAACAGCCGCCCCTCTTGCCCGTACGGTGACCGCCACCACCGAGAAGCAGAAGATCACCGTAGCTTCGGAAGGATAGCCCTGTGTCCGATTCGTCCACATACATTCCGTTCACGTTTTGCGCACCTTTCAAGGCTATGACGTAGGAACGGTGTTGATAGAGCTTGAGAGGGTATAAACCGTGCTTGTTGAGCATTGGAAAATGGGTTGCAATGATCAGCTTTTTGAAGGTAATCTCACCGTAGTTGGTTTTCGCCCTGTTTGGCATTAGTTCTGTGACCTTGGTATGCTCGTAGATCGGCAGATCTTTGGCGATTGTATATAGGAACTTCAACGGGTGGAACTGCGCTTGATCTTTGACGCGCACCGCACCTGCGACAGTGAAAGGAAGCTCTTTTGCCTCCGAGAATTCGCCTTTCACACCGATACGGTTGAGCGCAGCGACTTCCTTTTCAATCATCTTGCGATCACCCGTAGAATAGACGTAATTATCCTGCGTTTCATAGTCGCAGTCGATATTCTCGCAAAGTCGGGCGTATTCTTTGATTGCTTTGGTTTGCGCCTCCGCATACAACCGTGCTTTATCCTCTCTAAAGCGTTTTATCATCTTATTGTAAATCAATCCGTGACCAAGAGTGATCTTAGCTGTGGTATTCTTGGTAATACCTCCACAGATTTCGTCTGCCTCAACTAGCATACAATCCACGCCCGCATTTTTCAGTTTATAAGCGCATAAAATTCCTGCAATTCCGCCACCGACGATCAAAACGTCGGTCTTTTTATTTTCATCAAGCGTATCAAACCGTGGTTTTGCCGCCGTCTTTTCCCATACTGATTCCATATCCGTCCTCCAAATCTTAATAGAATTAGTCTTTGCAGATTCAGAAGCATCAATACCCATTACCGAAAACTACGGCTAATTTATATAAATTCTTAAATATAGCCGAAACATGCTTTCAATTCTTTGTTTTACGTAATTTTATGCCTTCGACAATATATTTTCCGCAGTTTTGGTAAATACTAACGGTGAATACAAAAAACGGAGGTATATATGTTCAAACACGAAAAAATGTTATTTCATCCCGTAGAGGTAGAGAGACCCAATCCGCAGTACGCGGTTTTGCTTCAGGAACAGCTTGGCGGCGGAAACGGCGAGCTGAAGGCGGCTATGCAGTATATGTCGCAGAGCTTTCGCATCAAAGATCCCGAGATCAAGGATCTTTTCCTTGACATAGCCGCGGAGGAGCTGGGAAACATGGAGATGGTAGCACAGACCATCAATCTGCTCAACGGTCACGACGTGGACGCCACGAAGGTGCAGGCGGGCGAGGTGCAGACGCACGTTCTGCTTGGTCTCAATCCCGGACTGATCAATTCTTCGGGATACTCTTGGACGGCGGATTACGTGACCGTTACGGGCGACCTGTGTGCCGATCTGCTCTCCAACATCGCGTCCGAGCAGAGAGCCAAGGTGGTTTACGAATATCTCTACCGTCAGATTGAGGACAAGAAGGTGCGGGAAACCATCGATTTTCTTCTCAACCGCGAGGAGGCGCACAACCAGATGTTCCGAGATGCCTTCAACAAGGTTCAGGAAACGGGCTCGAACCGCGATTTTGGAACGACAAAGGCGGCAAAGATGTATTTCTCAATGTCGACCCCCGGACCGAATACGTTTGCGACGGGCGAAACACACGCACCATCATTTAACTGAATTAAGAAAGTCACCGCCAAGCCTTTGGCGGTGATCTTACATATTGCTGCTCAGGGTATTTTTTGAATGAAAAATTCAAGTAACGAGGTATTTATGTGTACGGCTGTTTGTTATAGAAAAAATTCTTCTTATTTTGGCAGAAATTTAGATCTTGACCGCGTATACGGTGAAAGGGTAGTTATTACCCCTCGCAATTATGAGCTAAAAATGCGTTGCGAGAAAGCTATTACTTCACACTATGCTATGATCGGTATGGCTACCGTTGTCAATGATTTTCCTCTGTACTATGAGGCTACTAACGAGAAAGGATTGAGTATGGCGGGATTGAATTTTCCCGAAAACGCTGTATACTACGAATTTGCGGAAGAAAAAGACAACATTACGCCTTTTGAGTTGATTCCTTGGATTTTGGCTCAATGCTCGTGTATTGATGAAGCAAAAGCACTTCTTGGCAAAATCAATTTGGTCAATATTGACTTTAGTGAGCAGCTTTCGCTGTCGCCGTTGCATTGGATGATCAGCGATAAAAAATGCAGTATCGTAGTAGAGCCTTTGAAGTACGGGCTTAAAATATACGACGATCCGTTTGAGATTTTGACCAATAATCCGCCCTTTGAATTTCACCAAACGAATATGAGCCATTATATGGGGCTTGGCATCGGTCACGCAACCTCTCAATTCAGGGAAAGCATACCTATGAAAAACTATAGCTTAGGCATGGGGGCATTGGGCTTGCCGGGAGATTTTTCAAGCGCGTCACGGTTTATAAGGACTCTTTTTGTAAAAGAAAATTCGGTATCGGAGGATAACGAAGCGTCAAACGTGAATCAGTTTTTTCATATTTTGAATGCGGTTGCTATGCCGAAGGGATGTGTTTTGGCTACAGAAGGCTTTGAATATACGCTTTACAGTAGCTGTTGCAATACGGATAGGGGGATTTATTATTATACGACTTATAATAACCTTGAAATAACCGCAGTAAATATGCATGACGTTGATTTGAGTAGTGCAAATCTATACGTTTATGGTGTCGTGGGATTATAATGATTTGGTGTTCGAGAAAATAGCTTGTCCTTATCTTTTTTAATAAATTAATCCAATTTTTGGTAAAAATCCGTGTTGTTGCTCTTATATGATAGCAGGACGGCGATTTTTGAGCGTTTTGCCGAAGTGCGAAAAGTCCTTATTTTACAAGGGCTTTCGGCGATTTTTTGATAAAGGTTGATCTTGCAGTATTGCAGCATCTGCCGCAAGGTCTTCGGCAAGGTCGGTTAGCATATCGCCCTTTACGCCGACGTATTTCATATCAAAAGGCACTCCCGATGCCGCCACGGGATACAGTCCTGCCGTATGGTCTACAAAATAAGTCGCGAAAGGACTGTCAGCTATCTGCTCGGGAGTGAGATCTCTTGTCAGCTGATGCAAAATAGCCGCTATGATCTCGAGATGCGCAAGCTCTTCCGTTCCTACATCGGTAAGGATTCCCGTTACCTTTCCGTATGGGCAAGCGTAGCGTTGATGAAGATATCTCATCGATGCGGCAAGCTCTCCGTCAGGTCCGCCGAGCTGGGAGATTATGACCTGCGCAAGCTTTGCGTTCGGATTTTTTATTTTTACGGGGTACTGAAGCTTTTTCTCATATATCCACATATATCTCTTTCTCCTTTCTCAGTTAGCATCAGGTTCCCACGGCCACGGTGAGTCTGTCCAATCCCAATATCCGCCGTGTGCCGCGTCCTGTGCCGTTATCGGAGCACACCCTTGTGCCCTCATTTCAGAAAGAAGAGCCTCCCGCTCTGCCTTGAGCGTCTTATAATATTTCATCGCCTCCGCATTTTCGGGATATGCGTCAAGATAAAGTATCGTCTCTATCATTGAAAAATCTATCATCTGAAGCTTTTTAAGCTTTTGCTTACAGTTTCCGTTTGCTCCCGTACCTGCGTTTGAATTGCAGCTCGCAATTCCCTCTCGGCGTATCTGTCTGTTATTGACCACGGCAAGATCCTCCTTTGTTCGCTATACTCGCGCCCATAAAGGGGAGGTCAAGCTCAGAAAAGATAGTTCCCTGTTTAAGCGCTTTTTCTTTATCATAAAGCCCTCTGAACTCCTGATACGGAGCGTAAACGGAAGCGAGCGGGTAACCGCGAAGCGCCCAGCTTCCTCCGTTTGTGTTTGAGTTTTTATTGTTACAAGAGCCGTTTCCTCTGTGCTCCCATACATTATTATCGCCGTTATTTTTATAATCTCCGTCGAGCATTCTGCGAAGCATATCCTCGCTTATACGCTCTCTGGGAGTCATGGTATCATCTTCAGTATACATTGATGTCTTAACCTTTCTTGATTGTTTAAAGGTTGCGCAGCCTTCTCTTTCAGTATATGCGTAAAAAAAAGATCCGCCATTCCGACGGCGGAAGTTAAAATTTCGTTTTGGAAGCAAAAAATATTTGCTTTTTTCACGTTTTCATGATAAAATATTTATAAATAAAAATCAAAGAGGTCCAAATGACTACCGAAAAGATAAATTATCAACGCTTGACCGATGAGATAACAGAAAAAATAGACAAAGGCGCAAAGCCCTCTCTTCTGCTTCACGCCTGTTGCGCTCCCTGCTCAAGCTATGTTCTTGAATATCTGAGCGAATATTTTAACATAACGCTCTTTTTCTACAATCCGAATATCGCCCCCGAGGAAGAATACCGATTCCGTTCCGATGAGCTTCGCCGTCTGGTGCGCGAAATGGGACTTTCTGACTCTGTTTCTATACTTGAGGGCAACTATGAGCCCGAACGCTTCGAAGAGCTTGCAAAAGGGCTTGAAACGCTCCGTGAGGGCGGTGCGCGTTGTGAACGCTGTTTTCGTCTGCGCCTTTCCGAAGCGGCTATTGCCGCTAAAGAAGGTGGCTTTGATTACTTTACTACCACACTCTCTATAAGTCCGCACAAAAACGCCGCTCTACTCAACTCTATCGGCAAGGAGCTTAGCAAAGAGTACGGTGTTCCCTATCTATTTTCAGATTTCAAAAAGAAAAACGGTTACAAACGTTCTTGCGAGCTATCCGAACAGTTCTCTCTCTATCGCCAAAACTACTGCGGCTGTATTTATTCGAGGGATGTAAAGGACGCGTCTTACTTTTCTTTTGAAAAAGAAAAGTAAGCAAAAGAAAACATTGGCAAGGAATATAATTTTTTACCGTTAGTTTCTGTAAATTTTCTCGAAAGAATTATCATAGACTTATCTATTCCCCTTTTTTAAAGTTTTTGAGGGGAGTTTGAGGGGGACTTTTTTCAAAAAGTCCCCCTCATCGCGTCCTTGCGTCCCAGCGTCCCTATTCGCAATCTTTTTCGAGCTGTGAAAGGACGGCTTTAAAATTTTCGGGAAGCGGAGCTTCGAAAGTCATTTGTTTTTTAGTTATCGGGTGAGTAAGTCTCAACTCCCTTGCAAAAAGGCATTGACCGTTTATCCAAGCGCGGTGCTTAGCCTCGAAGCTTGTGCCTCCGCCTCCGTAAACGGTATCTCCTAAAAGCGAATGTCCGAGAGATGCCATATGCACTCTTATCTGATGTGTTCTTCCCGTTTCAAGCTCACAACGAATATGCGTAAAGCGACCGAAACGCTGTATAACACTCCAATGAGTGACCGCTTCTCTTGCCCTCATCGAAGGGTCGCGTATGACCGCCATTTTTTTACGGTCGGTCGGATGTCTGCCGATAGGGGCATTGACCGTTCCGCTATCCTCACGGAAGTTACCGAGAACTATCGCTTCGTAAACTCGCGCGACCTTATGCTCCTTTATATCCTCGGCAAGAGCCAAGTGTGCCGCATCGTTTTTTGCGACCACGAGCAGTCCGCCTGTATCCTTATCGATACGGTGAACGATACCCGGACGTATAACTCCGCCTATCCCCGAAAGGCTTTCACCACAGTGATACATAAGAGCATTCACCAGCGTACCGTTCGGATTTCCCGCCGCGGGATGTACGACCATTCCCTGCGGCTTATTTACTACGATTATATCATCGTCCTCATAAACTATATCAATCGGAATATTCTCAGGAACAGCCTCGCAAGGCTCGGGCTCGGGAAGTATCACGCAAAAGCTTTCACTTCCTTTAAGCTTATAATTTTTATTCACCGATTGTTCGGAAAGCGTAACATTTCCGTCGGTTATCAGCTTTGCCGCGGCACTTCGCGTAAGCGAAAGCTTTTCAGAAAGAAAGCTATCAAGTCTTTTTCCCGCGTCACAAGGCAAAGAAGTGACCGTCTCCGAACGGCTATCGTCAAAAATCTCATCGCAATAGCTATTGTTCACAATCGGTCACCTCCAAATCTTTTTTTATTTATTTTCGTTATTTTCAGTATTTTCTTCAATTTGAGCGTCAGATGATACAGCGCTCTTTTTTTCTTTTGCGGCGGCTTTGCCCTCGTTGATTATCGACACGACGCACCATACGAAAAGTATTCCTCCGCCCACGCAAACAAAGGCGTCCGCAACGTTAAATATCCACATCCAAAGATCAGGGAACGCGCAGAAATTAAGGAAATCTATAACGTATCCAAGCCGAACGCGGTCGATCATATTACCGATACCGCCGCCGATTATCATAGATATAGCGGCGCATGCCCATCGGCTATTTGGACGAAACTTCCAAAGATACACCAGCATCGCGGCGATAGCTACAGTTGAGATTATCATAAAAACCCATCTGTTATCGCTGAGCATTCCAAATGCCGCGCCCTCATTTTTTATATAAGTAAATTCAAACACTCCGTCAATGACCGTAACGCTTTCCTGATAAGGAATAAGCTTTACAACAAGCAACTTGGTAGCTTGATCAAAAATGACAGAGCCTAAAATCACGAGCAACCAGACCCACATGAATTTTTCTCCATGAATATAATTTATTTTTAAAGATATTTTTCTGCCACAAGGCGATATCTTCCTTTTTTCGTTTGTTCACTGACCGAGAGAAGTCGGAATTTTCCGTATCCGCGTACCGTAACGAGACAAGGAGCAGTAAGCGTTCTGTCGGGTCGGGATACGATCTCGTAATCGACCTCAAGAAATTCGTTTTCCACAAGTTCTCTTGCCTTATCGCGTGAGAGTGAGCATAAAGCCGCTACAATGCAGTCTGCTCTCGCGGAAGCCACAGTATCGTTTATACGCGCAAAGTGTCTCTCAGGGGCAAAATTTTCGGGCAAGGATATACTCTCAACGCGTATCTTATCATTAGCAGCCTTATTCCAGTTCTCAAGCAAAAATTGGGTTATTGTTGAATCGCAAAAAACCACCGCTTCTCTTCCCATATCCGTCACGATGATATCTCCGATAACACTCCGCTCAATTCCAAGACCAAGCAAAGAACCCATAAAGTCTCTATGCGAAAGCTTTGAAAATCCACTGCCGATGACCTTTAACACGCTTATGTCGATGCTTTCACCGTAATCCAAAAGCTCTGCTGCCGACTCTATCCCCTCCATATAATCGGGAAAGATATATAATCTTTTACGCTCCGCGCCCTCATATCCGCCGAACGCAAGAAAAAGAGCCCGTCTTTCTCCGAGTCTGCGGTACGCAAAATGAAGTTCGCGCGGAGAAAGAAAAACGCTGATAGCTGTTTCTCCTCGTTCCGCGCGCGAATATAGATCGTCAATTCTTGCAAAAAGGTGCTCTGTTTCTTCTTTTCGTTCCATAGCTTAAGATAAAAATATCATAATGATACTGAGCAGAAGATACGACACCATAAACGATATGTCAATAGGCATACCCTGAAACCACCCGAAGTGTTCAAAAAGACGTCGCACGGGATAAATAAAAGGTTCTGTTACACAATGCAAAAAGTCTATAAAGCGATTTTCGAGCGGAAACCATGACAGAACCGCCCTTAACAGCATCGCCAACTGTATTGCCATCAAAAAAATTGAAACGGCGCTTTTAATGACCATCAATGCAACTGTCAAAGCGATCCTCCTAAATACAAAATTTTGTGCCGCGCCACATAAGTAACGCGGCACTTAGCCAATATCGGATTATTATCAGTTACCTACCATAGCCTCGATGCTGCTTACATCAACGTTCTTGGGAGCTACAACGATAGTGGTCTTGCCAACCTTAGTCATAAGTCCGCCGAGAACATAAGTAGCGCCCGAAAGGTAGTCTATCATACGAACTGCCTGCTCGCGAGCCATATTCTCAATGTTGAGAAGCACTGTACTGCCGTTCATAAGATATCCTGCTATCTCAGAAGCATCCTGATAGCTCTTGGGGTTGATGATCTTGAGTGCCGCGGTGTTAGGTGCTGCGGGAGCTGCGGGAGCTGCGGGAGCATCGTCGAAATCACCGAATCCCTCGTCTGCCTCTTCCTCGACAGCATTCATCGTTACGTCCTCATCACCGTCAAAAGGGCCGTATGTGTTGGGCTTCTTAGAAAACTTAAACATTTTTACATCCTCCAAAATTTATATTTTATATATTTTTTTACTTTACAAACAGGCTTCTGCCTATACGTACTATATCAGAGCCGCATTCTATTGCAGCCTCAAAGCTTTCGCTCATTCCCATTGAAATAATGGGCTTACTTATATTATGCATTTTTTTTGTCCAAATGTCAAGGACTTGAGCGTAAGTTTGTTGAAAATATTTCAAATAATCTTCTTTTTTGTCACATTTGGGAGCCATAGTCATAAATCCGCGAAGCCGAATGTTTGAAAATTGCGATAGCGCAAGACAAAAATCCTCGGTCTCATTCGGAAGTATACCGCTCTTATTCTCTTCCTCTCCGCTGTTTATCTCGACTAAAACATCCATTACAAGACCGTGCTTTTTTGCCTGCTTATCGATCTCCGCGGCAAGCTTTAGTGAATCGAGCGAATGTATCATAGTGACCTTGTCTATGATATATTTTACCTTGTTCGTTTGAAGTGTACCGATAAAATGTATATTGACATCGGTCGTATCTATCTTTTCATAATGCTCAAGAAGCTGTTGCACTCGGTTTTCTCCGATGTCCTTTACTCCGCATTTATGAGTAAGGTAGTCTATCTCCTCGCTATCGGCATATTTTACCGCCGCAAGCAAAAGCACCTCGCCTCCGTCTCTTCCAACGTTCAACGCGGCTTTTGTCATTCTTTCGCGGATATTTTCAACGTTTTTATCAATATAAGAAAAATCCATAGCTATTCAAGAATCCTGCCTTCAAACAGATTTGTTCCGTTAAGTATTATAAGGTCATTGGGAGCAAGATATACAAAGCTGTCATCAGGAGCTTCCTCACTGACCAAATAATAATCACTTCCTTCGTAAACGATATAGATATATCTGAAATGCACTACGCTTCCGCGAAGGATATAAACGCCCTCGCTTCCGTCAATCATTTCTACCGCTTTTTTGGGAACATATATTCCGCTTACGCTTTCAAGCTCGATACTAACGCTTTGACAACGGTTAAACTCAAAACGTTCGGGCAATCTGTCACACTCAAAGACAAGCAGGGCAGAGCCTCTTTCAGCGCAATCCAACTTTCTTGCAAGTGTCATTGGAAGTCCGACGCCGTTATTTTCGGTAAACTCAACGGTATACGTCAAAGCTTCCTCAAAACGATCGCTCTTTTTATCGGATATTTCCATAACAAAGCCCCACTGACTGTTGTCCGCAAGCTTTCCGTACACAACGCCTTCGCTATTGCTAAGCGCCCTTCGCTCCGATATAAGCTCCACAAAGGATTCCGACGTAAGCTCATTAAAAGACTGCATAGAAAAAGATTCCTCATAACCGTCAGCAGACGTATAAAAATATCCTCCCTGCCGCGCCGATTCGACCACAGCACTTCCCGAGACTTTTATCAGTTCCTCCTTTTGAGCCTTGAGTTTTTCAAGTGTTCCCTTAACAGTGGATTCGTCCTCTGTAAGAACACTCAGCTTGTCCATTCCCACGAGAAATTCGTTTATCTGAACAGAGAGCTCTCCCGTCTGTCCGCCCGCCAACATACGAACGAGTATGTAATAATCGTCCGCTATATCCTGTTGAAGATCGGCTATATCAATATTCGTCACACTCGAATCACTGCTTTTTTCGAGTATGGCGATCTGTCTGTCAAGCTTTTCCACTTCCTTGCGATCCTTTTGTGATCCCTCAGAATAGACCTTGGCAAGTTCCTGCCCCGAAGCCACCTTAGTTCCGTCAGCGCAAAGGTAATCAACAACTCCACCGTTTAGCGAGTGCAAAACAGTCTCATCGCGGAAGATATATCCCGTACCGCTCAAAGAGTCGGTTTCGGTCGTAACGCCTGCGGCAAAGGTTGATATATCCTCGCCGAAAAGGCTTATCATATGATAGAACGTGTATGAAAGAACACAAATGGCAATTACGACAATAACAAATCGGTATTTCCACGTATCTTTGATCTTAACGCGTTTTAACCGTTGTAATCGCAACATCGTTCTCTTCCTTTCAAGTTTACATATTATATATTATTTTACCACAAATTCAAGCTTTTGAAAAGAGCTTTTTCGCACAATTTACAATCTCTTCAAATGTTTTTTCGTCTGCATCGATCCAAGAAACGTAAGGTCTTGCGGAAAACCACGTCATTTGTCTTTTTGCGTATCTGCGCGTAGCCGTTTTGAGACGGTCAACGGCAGTATCGATGTCCTCTCCTCCCGCTATATGAGCAAGAAGCTCCTTATATCCTATCGCCTGTGCGGCAGTGCGATTCTTTTCGAAAACTCCTTCTGAAAGAAGCGCTTCCGTCTCGGCTAAAAGTCCCTCTGAGATCATGATATCGACGCGCTTTTCTATTCGGCTGTAAAGCTTTTCTCTATCAGTATAACGCAGACCTATCACGCTCGCGTCAAAGCGGTCGTCAGCAAGGCGTGAGCGTCTGTCAAGCTCCGACTTTGGAACGCCACAAATACGGTATATCTCAATAGCGCGGACTACTCGCTTTACGTTGTTTTCGTGTATTGCCGCGGCACTCTCGGGGTCTATCTTGCAAAGCTCCTCGTGTAGCGCGTGAGCGCCCTCTCGCTCGGCAAAAGCAAAGAGCTCCGCGCGTATATTTTCGTCACTTGCCGTCTCCTCAAAATCAGCTCCGCGCAAAAGCGCATCAAGGTAAAGTCCCGTTCCACCGCAAACGATAGGAAGCTTTCCCCTTTTATGACAGTCTCTGATTGCCGCATCGGCAAGTTTTACATAATCGGCACAAGAGAAACTCTCATCGGGCTCGGCAACGTCTATCATATGATGTTTTATCTGTGCCATTTCTTCGATAGTCGGCTTTGCCGTGCCTATATCCATACGGCGATATATCTGCATAGAATCGCAGGATATTATCTCGCCGTCAAGGTCTTTGGCAAGCTCAAGCGCAAGAGAGCTTTTTCCGCTTGCCGTTGGTCCAACGATACACAGTATCTTTATTTTTTCCATAATGGATCTCCTGATATTATTCTATCAACATCGCAGCTACGATGTTGATGCTATATAAGAAATTACCGATTGGCAATGTTGCACAAACCAATCGGTAAACCTCAAAACAAATCGCTGTGCGTACCTGTTCGAGCCAAGAACAATATCAACCTGTCTCCGTCTATTTGATATACGAGCAACCAATCCGGTTGAATATGACATTCTCGATAACCACCATAATCACCGGTAAGCAAATGGTCACGATATTTTGCTTCAAGTGTTTCACCGTTCGCAAGAACAGTAATAACCTTCTTTATTTTATCAAGATCATATCCGCGTTTTTGCGCTAATTTTAAATCCTTCTTAAATTGATTGGAAGGGACAATCTCATACTTCACCTAAAATGTCCTCCATCATACTGTCTACACTGTCATACTTCTTGTACTTTTCGGGAGAACGAAACATTTCCTGCGCTTCTTTCATTGCTTCAAGAGTAATCTTGTTAGGAACTTCTCTGGTAATAGAAAACGGAATTCCACCTTCATAAAGCATTTGACGAAGAAAAATGTTTACAGCAGTAGAAAGATCCATTCCAAGATCAGCAAGCATTACCTGCGCTTTGGCTTTGGTTTCAGCATCGAGGCTGATGTTCGTAGATACTTTAGACATTATATCAACTCCTTTCGATAATAGTATATCATATTATATCTGGTTTGTCAACATATTATGTTGCTGTTTTTACACAAATCATATTTTTATGCGCATATTATGTTAGATTTTTAATATACAAACATCGCATCACCAAAGGAGAAGAATCTATACTCCTGCTCAACTGCCGTGTGATAAGCTTCCATAACTTTTTCTTTATCATAAAAAGCCGACACGAGCATAAGGAGCGTACTTTCGGGCAAATGAAAATTCGTTATAAGTGCGTCTACCGCCTTGAATTTATATCCGGGGTAGATAAATATTCCAGTATCTCCCGACATTGCGGGTATTGTACCGTCATCATTTGCTACGCTTTCGATTGTACGGCAAGACGTCGTTCCCACGCAAATAAGACGTCCACCTTTTGACTTGCAAGAATTTATAATATCCGCGCTTTCCTTTGATACCGAGAAAAATTCGGTGTGCATGATATGCTCGTCTATTCGCTCGGCTTTTACGGGACGGAAAGTTCCGAGACCTACGTGAAGCATCACGGGAGCAATAGAAACGCCCTTGTCCTTTATCTTTTGCAAAAGCTCGGGCGTAAAATGAAGCCCCGCGGTTGGTGCTGCGGCAGAGCCCTCCTCTCTTGCGTAGACCGTCTGATAACGTGAATTATCCTTTAGCTGCTCGGTAATATACGGCGGCAGAGGCATAAGACCTACAACCGACAAAATATCGTAAATATTCGCGTATTTCGTCTTATCATATTCGAAACGGATTATACGGTTACCTTCCTCGACTATATCGATGACCTCGCCCTTGAGTATTCCTCCGCCAAAGACCGCGCGAGAGCCTATACGTGCGCGTTTGCCAGGCTTTACGAGAGTCTCCCAACAGTCAAGATCGTGCTGTCTCAAAAGCAAAAGCTCTAACACCGCCTCTTCTCTGCCCTCCGCGTGACCGTAAAGACGGGCGGGAATGACCTTTGAGTCATTAATAACGAGCACATCTCCTTCGCAAAGATAATCGAGTATATCGTAAAAATGCTTATGCTCTACCGTTTTTTTATCTCTGTCAAGCACCATAAGGCGAGAATGATCGCGTTTCTCACTCGGGTGCTGGGCAATAAGACGCTCGGGAAGATCGTAGTAAAAATCGGAGGTTTTAAGATCGGTCGGTTTCTTTTCGTTAATAATAGTCATGCGTTTTATGTCCTTTTTGAAAATAATAAAAATAATTGCATCAAAAACAAAAAAAGTTATTGACAGATGTGATAAGATATGCTATGATATTAGCAAAGATACATATAATTATGGTAGAGGCGCATTGTATCACTGCTGTTCGTCAAGGCCGCCGCGGCCGCTTGAGACGAATGTGTGAGGATACTTTGCCGAAGGCGTTTTACTGCGGTTGTAAAACGTGCTGGTTCGAACGGTTAATAGCCGACGAATTGTCATCATATCAAAATGATGGAGAGCTATCTGTTATTGTAATACATAGGAAATTACATTACCTATATTATAGTACAATTACAGCTGGTTTTCAACCGGTTTTTTTGTTTTTATATGGATTTCTTTAAAAATTTCGGGTTTTAACCCAAGATCAGAAAGGAAAATCACTTATGAGCAAGTGGAAGAACACAATTTTTACAGGCGCGGGTACTGCTATCATTACCCCTTTTAAGAACGGAGCTATCGACTATGAAAGCTTTGGCAAGATCATAGAGGATCAGATCGCGAAGAGCATAGATGCTATCGTTGTCGCAGGTACTACGGGCGAGGCGGCTACTCTTACACACGAAGAGCACTGTGAGCTTATAAAGTACGCAGTTGAAAAGATCGCTGGCAGAGTTCCCGTTATCGCGGGTACAGGCTCAAACGATACCGCTTACGGTATTGAGCTTTCCAAATACGCGTGTGAGGTCGGCGCAGATGCGCTTCTTCTCGTTACCCCCTACTACAACAAGGCTACTCCCAAGGGTCTTATCAAAAACTTCCTTGAGACCGCTGAGGCTACCGATAAGCCTATTATTCTTTACAACGTTCCGAGCCGTACAGGCTGCAATATTCCCCTCTCTGTTTACAAGGAGCTTGCAAAGCATGAGCGCATAGTTGCGGCAAAGGAAGCTTCGGGCAACATAAGCTATATCGCGGAGGTCATCGCAGAATGCGGAGACTCTCTTGACATTTATTCGGGCAACGACGACCAGATAGTTCCTATTATGTCTCTCGGCGGTAAGGGCGTTATCTCTGTGCTTTCAAACGTTCTTCCCGAGGAAACACACAATTTGGCAAAGCTTTGTCTGGACGGAAACTTCAGCGGCGCGGCTAAAATGCAGCTCGATTATTTAAAGCTCATCAACGCGCTGTTCTGCGAAGTCAACCCCATTCCCGTAAAGACCGCTATGGCTGAACTCGGTTGGTGTGATATTGAAATGCGTCTGCCTCTTTGTGAAATGGAAGACGCTAACAAAGCTAAACTCCTTGCAGCTATGAAGGAAAAAGGACTTCTTTGATAATCTCAAAAAGACGAACAAAAGAAAGGATCTTTCTATGACTAATATAATTCTCTGCGGTTGCGGTGGACGTATGGGGCAAGCTATTATCCGAGCTTGTTCCGAATCTAACGCTTGCCGTATCGTTGCGGGAGTAGATATAAACGCATCAAGCGTAGGCGCGGCTTGCTCTTTTCCCGTTTATCAGGCGATATCGGAGTTTCCTGGGAAAGCCGATGCGATCATCGACTTTTCTCACCACACCGCACTTCCCTCTTTGCTTGAATACGCAAAAAGCACAAAAACTCCGCTCGTGGTCGCTACCACAGGTCACACGGACAATGAAAAGGCTCTTATGAATTCAACTTCCGAAAGCGTTGCCGTATTCTTTTCGGGCAATATGTCTATCGGTATAAATCTTTTAATGGAGCTTTGCCGCAGAGCTTCCGAAACTCTTGGAGAGAGCTTTGACGTTGAGATCATAGAAAAGCACCATAATCAAAAGCTCGATGCTCCAAGCGGAACGGCTCTTATGCTTGCCGATGCCGTAAAAGATACTCGTGAAAATACCGAGTACGTTTACGACAGACATAGTGTACGTAAAAAGCGTGAGCCCTCCGAGATAGGTATACACTCTGTTCGCGGCGGTACTATCGTCGGAGAGCACGAGGTTATCTTTGCGGGAACTAACGAGGTGATTTCCCTCTCGCATAGCGCAGGCTCTCGCGAGATCTTCGCAACAGGTGCACTCCGTGCCGCAGTCTACGTCGCAGCCAAGTGCACGGGTCTTTATAATATGTCGGATCTTATCAACAATAGATAAGGAACGCGGGAACGCGGTTATGTTACTTTCTTCTTTCGCGAAAGAAGAAAGTAACCAAAGAAGAAAGCAAAACTGGGGTTATATTAATATAACCGTTTGGGAAAATTAAATTTACAGTTTTTTCTATGGAAGAAAGTGGTCGGACGAGTCGCATGACTCACCGACCACACTTTCTTTGGGTAGATAAAGATAATTTTTCTATTCAATGAAAATACGCCCAATGTTATTTTTATTAAAATGGACCGTCGAGGACGCCGGTCCCTACATGGTGAAATTGAAATTTGTTTGAGTTTGCCGTCGCCTTACGGCGAGGGAATACAAACAAAATTATAGCATTTTTGTAGGGACCGGCGTCCTCGACAGTCCATTATTTATCAATATTGGGCGTATTCTTTTTATTTAGAAAACAAAAATAATAAATACCCACAAAACAGTGGTTGGTAGCTTTAGCTGTCCAACCTGTTTTTACCTCAGAGAAAAAGCAAACACTTTTTTAATTTCCAAACGTTTTTTTAAGAACTCCCTTTAGGAAGTTCTTTGGGCTCGACCCTTTCTTGCGGGGAAAGGGTCGAACGCATCCTCTCGCATCCCCCAGCATCTTATATAGCCAAAAGTCTCATAAAAGTAAAGCGATTGCGGACAAGCGGAGCGCAAACGATTGCTTTTTCTCGTATAGACTCATCGAGACCGATATCGGAAAAGGTCTTGCAAGCTCCGACGGTATCATATATAGGATCGATAACATCAAGAGTAGGAAGATGCTCGTTAATTATCGCGCGTATTTCGGGAAGCTTTGAAAGGAGATATTCGTTCGTAATATCCGCGCTGCAGCTATTCTCGTTTTCCTTGATTATTTCAGGTGTAAGAGATCCGAATTTTTCATTTATATATTTTTCATCAACAACAGGTTTATTTGCGAGAAGATCTGCAAATTCAACATCGCTCATTTGAGCAAGCTTGTGATAATATTCAATCACTGTACGCTCACCGACGCCGACCTTTTCTCCGTGAAGAGCCGAGCAAACGTCCATAGGGATCGTCATTTCGATGAAATGAGAGATATGATGCTCCGCCCCCGAAGCGGGTCTTGAGCTTCCCACAAACTGCATAGCAACCCCCGAAAGCACAAGTCCGTAGATAAGAGACTCAAAAGCCTCGGCGTCACATGAATTCAGACGCGGCGCGCTTGTTTTTACCTTTTCAAGAGCCTCGTAAACAAGTCCCATTATCTCGTCGCAAATAAATTCACCCGTAAGCGCGTGACCTATACGCCAATCGACGAGCGCCGTATATTTTCCTATCATATCTCCAACGCCCGAAGCTGTAAGGCGCATAGGCGCTTTTGATATAACGTCGATATCAGCGACCATAGCGATAGGCATACCTGCGGGGATCGTCTTTTTAGCGCCGTTCCACGTCATAGCGGCAACGTTTGAAACGAATCCGTCAACGCTTGCGGCAGTAGGCACTGATACGAACTTTAATCCGTGAGAATACGAGGTGTATCGGGTTATATCGTGGATAGTTCCCGAGCCAACAGCGACGAGAAGATCCGCATCCTTTATCAATTCCTTTTCAGCCAAAGCCACACCGTGCTCATTTGCGTGCAGGTCGGTAGGATCAAGAACGATCACTTGCGCAAAAGGATATATCTCCGAGGCGCGCTTTCCAGCTGCGGCATATGTGTTTTCGTCACATATCATAACTACCTTCGTGTAGTCGCCAAGATACGAAATAACCTCGGGAAGTGCCGAAAGAGCGCCCTTTTTCATAACGATCTTTTTCATATCGCAAACGTGCTTTTTACCGCAAGAACATTCCTTGTCGGCAAGCAAAGCGTCAAAATCTATCGTTGTCTTTTTTGCGGTATTCTGTCCATAATACGCGTTTGCGCCATGCTTGCGGTAATAATGCTTATCGAGAAGCGTTTGCTTGATGTGACGCATAGGTCCTATCATTAAGCTCATCTGCGCCATCTGTGCCGTTTTTTCGGCAACGAGAGCGTTTTCTGCCGCTTTCATAGCATTCTTTCCCCAAGTAAATATGCCGTGTGAAGCAACCAATACCGCGGGCATAGCCATCGGATCTCTGTCCTCAAATTCACGTACTATCACTTTACCCGTGTTCAATTCGTATTCGTCAGCGATCTCCTCATCGGTGAGGTCGGGGGTACAAGGAATATCTCCGTAAAAATGGTCGGCATGAGTCGTGCCAAGCGCAAAAATAGGCATATGTGCCTGTGCGAAAGCCGTGGCGCAGACCGAATGGGTATGTACCACTCCGCCGATTTCAGCAAAATTTCTGTATAACTCAAGGTGAGTAGGCGCATCGGAAGAAGGGTTAAGCTCACCCTCGACTACGTTTCCTTCAAGGTCAAGAACGACCATATCCTCCGCCTTCATATTATCGTAAGCAACGCCTGAGGGCTTAATAACAACAAGTCCGCTTTCGCGGTCTATACCAGATGCATTTCCCCAAGTCAATGTTACAAGATCCCAATCGCGCAGTGCAAGATTCGCGCGCAAAACCTCTTCTTTTAAAGCTTCAAGCATAAAATCCTCCAAAAATGTTTTCAAGTCCTATTGACTTGATAAGCTTTTTATATTATAATGGTAAAGCAATGACAACAAAAAGTCAATATGTGGCGTTAATTCCAATCATTTACCACTTTTTTGCGTTACAATGAGCATATTTGGAGGCAATATGAAAACAAATGAGCGAGAACAAAAAATATTGGAAATATTGAGCGAGAGACAATTTGCAAGTGTAAGATTTCTCGCCACAAATTTATATACAAGTCCTTCAAGTATACGACGTTCCCTTACCCGTATGCAAAATGCAGGTCTCGTCCGTAGAAATTACGGCGGCGTAATTCTCTCTGCCAATGATAAAAAAACAGCAATACCAGACGTTCGTATAGAACAGCAAAAAGCTCAAAAAAAAGCGATAGCTCAAAAAGCCGCTTCTCTGCTGCGTCCGAGTATGACGATCTTTCTCGATTCATCTACGACCTGTGCTTATATGGTTGATCATATAGCTCAAATACCCGATGTAACTGTTTTTACAAACAATCTTCGTACTGCCGCAAAGCTTGTTGAGCATTCGATCGACACTTATTGCATCGGCGGACATTGTCTCTCAAATGCCGCTTTGACGATAGGCAGCTATGCTGAGGGTATGATACGCGAGATTCGAGCAGATATATTTTTCTTTTCATCGCAAGCTCTTTCGAAAAACGGTATAATAACGGATTGCTCAGCAGAAGAAAATGCCGTAAGAAAAGCTATGTTCGCAAATGCTAAAAAGAAAGTTTTTCTTTGTGATAGCAGTAAGTTTAACCACACCTCTGTTTACCGTCTCTGCTCGTTAGACGAGGTCGATGCGTATTTCTTTGATGAGGATTTTGATATCGAATAACGCAAAAGGACTCTGTATCTACAGAGTCCTTTTGCGTTATATCAGCTCTTTTTCTTCTAAAAATTCTATCAATTCCAAGAGATCCTCAAACACCGGAACGCCAAGCTTCTCAAGGCGCATTCTTGATTGATGTCCTGAACATACAAGATAGCAATCTACTCCCATAGCTTTTGCGACGGCACAGTCGTGCTCGGTATCTCCTATCATAAAGGCAGAAATATTTGGGTTGCTTTTTTTCCAATCACACGCCATAGATAGCTTCGAAACGGCGTATATGTTATCAAGTCCTAATATTTCACTGAACGAATCTTTCAATTCAAGATCCTCGATCTGACGCATAAGCATATCGCGTTCAGTCGCCGAAAGCAAGACCTGTGTCAGTCCGCGTTCTTTTAATTTATCCAAGGTCTCAGCAACTCCGTCACAAAGCGTACATTCCTTTACGTACTCAAGATAAAGTGCTACCCATTCATGCGCCAACTTATCGTACGGCTCTTTTGAAAAATCAAATCCAAGATCCTCATAATAGCTTTTTACCGGAAATCCGAAAATGTTTCTATATTGCTCTATTCCCGAGATCAATGGCAAGTCCCTTTTCGCTAAAAGCTCGTTTACAGCACGTATTCCCGCACTCATATCGTTGAGTATAGTGCCGTTGAAATCCCAAATACAGTGTGTATATCGCATAAATTCCTCTGTAAAAACGATCAAGGGCGTCAAATTTGACGCCCTTGTTTAATTTTTATAGTTTCGATAAATTATTCTTCCTCAGGCGCAGTATCGATCTTCATGTCTATCTTCCATGTGTAGTAGCTAAACATCAAAGATGCGAGTTTATCAGGATTAACAGAACCGTCGGTATTAAGATTCGAATGGCTAACGCTTGTATGGAACGCAACGTCTGCAGCATACGGATATTCCGTTACATTAGAAGAACTGGTTTCTTTGTACTTTTCTTCAAGAACGGCATCAAGCTGATCGTAAGTACATTCCATAAGCTCTTTGTAGATCTTTTCGGAAACAACACGTACGCGCTGGAGACTTTCCATATCAATTTTGATATCCTTGTACGAAAGCTTATATCCCATTATCTGAGAAACGATAGCATCCATATTCTGCTTTTTGTAATTTTCAACACGGTCTGCATCCTCTCCAACAGTGGGGTATGCAAGCAACATATTTCCTGTCTTTGCAGCAGACATCTTATAATCTTCTTCAAGGAGCTTTACCATAGGATAAAAGTCACCGTTTACATCCTTGACCTCACTGTCTACCAACTCATAATCCTCTCCCTCGATACCGTAAAGGATAAGGTTGCGGAAATCTTCGTTGGTATTCAAATAAGTCAATATCTCCATACTTCTGGATACGCTGGAGGTGTACGCGCTTACGCCAAACATATCGTCAAACATATCACCTGTCTTAAGCACGGGAACATCAACTACTATGATCTCATACTCGTCCTTGTACTGTTCAACGAGCGCTGCATCGCCCTTCATATATCCAATCGCAAATTTCTTTGCGTTTTCCTTAGCCTCAACAGCCTCATCGTTATAGTAGCCTTGACTTTCATAATACTTAAGGACCTTGAGCTGATTTCTAAACTCAGAACCAGGAGTGAGAAGGTTAGTGGGATCAGAGAAAGCACCTAACTCTTTGTAGGATTTGCTTTCATCTATCTTTCCGCCTATAACTGAGAACTTATCAGAAAGGTTGCCGTTTTCATCTACGCCCCAATACTGAATTCCGGTAATATCAAGCTCACCTGTTGTGGAATATATGGGAACGAACTTGTCGCTATACTCCTTATTGGTTGCTATCATATTAAGGAAATCCTGACAATCCTCATCGGTAAGAGAAGAGAAATATTCTGCCGAATATTCGGTAAGGTCAAGAGCTTCCTTATTAACAAGCATATATGTATACTCGCCGATAGGTCTGTTGGAAGGAACTGCATAAGTCGCATCAGCAACACCCTTCATATGCGTAAGGAAAGCGGGGGTTATGTAAGATTTAAGAGCCTTTGACGTACTTGAGATCGATTCGTCAAGAACGGAAAGGTATCCGTTTGCAAGATACTGATTAAATCTTGCTTCGCCGTCGAAGTAGAACATATCTACCTGATAACTTTCAATGGTAGGATACTTCAACTCAAACGTTCCAAGGTTTTCGTTCCAAACAGTTTCTGCCTCTGTGGTTTCGCTGTCGTTCTTAGAATTGCCGGGACGCTTGCCCTTGTTAGCCTCTTGCTCAGCTATATTCTGCTCGAGGACCGTATAGTATTGATCTTCCGTAAGGAATGTCAATTTCAACTGTGTTTTAAATTTAGCCTTTGTGATCTTATTTACTGCCTGCTCGATCTTTGCAGCCTGCTCCGCGCTTACGGGAGCGTCAGACATAAGATACATCGAAAGAGTAATCGTACTTGCCGATGCTGCCTCCTCGATATTTTCTTGAAGCTCTTCATCGGTCTTTTTGCCACATCCCGCAAAACATGCAAGAACCATGATCATAGCTATAAGAAGACAGATAATTCTCTTGTTCATTTTGTTCCTCCTTGAAACATCTCTTCTTGAATACTCTGCTACCGCGCTTTACTCCATAAAACGCGACATTAATATACTGTATAATTTTACACCTAAAACACAAAAATGTCAAGTGATTTTTTTGTGAATACTTATTTTTTACGATCTTAAAAGAGCCAAAAAAATGTTCTTTTTTTGCGCCTTTTTCAAAAAAACTATCACTTTGCACAGTTTTAGGTTGTGTGTTTTTTTCTTTGTGACGTTTTTTTAGTTAAATTCTAACAAAATTTGTTGCAACTTTTTATAAACTGTAACGATTTTTTTGATCAATCCAAAAATCCGCGAAGATGACGAGCTCTGCTTGGATGTCTCAGTTTGCGCAATGCTTTTGCTTCGATCTGTCTTATGCGTTCACGAGTTATTTCGAATTCTTTTCCGACTTCTTCAAGAGTTCTCGTGCGTCCATCGTAAAGTCCGAAGCGAAGCTTTATTACGTGCTCCTCTCGGGGCGTGAGTGTATGAAGCTCTCTCTCAATAACCTCTCTGAGTATTGTCGTTGCCGCCGCATCCGAGGGTGCGGGAGTATCCTCATCGGGAATAAAGTCTCCAAGATGGCTGTCTTCCTCTTCACCGATAGGAGTTTCAAGCGATACGGGATCTTGAGCGATCTTCATTATCTCACGCACCTTTTCCGCGCTCATTCCCATCTTTTCGCCGATCTCGTCTGCCGTTGCCTCACGTCCGAGTTCCTGAAGCATCTGACGTGAATATCTTGATACCTTATGGATAGTTTCAACCATATGAACGGGGATTCTGATAGTTCTTGCCTGATCGGCGATTGCTCTTGTGATAGCCTGTCTTATCCACCAAGTTGCGTAAGTGGAAAATTTATATCCCTTGCTGTAATCGAACTTATCAACAGCCTTCATAAGACCAAGATTTCCCTCTTGGATAAGGTCAAGGAAGAACATTCCCTTGCCGACGTATCTCTTTGCAATACTTACGACAAGTCTGAGGTTCGCCTCTACGAGCTCGTTCTTAGCCATATCCTTTTTAGCCTCATCGGTGCAATCGGTCATAATCTCCGCAAGCTCTCGCTCTCGGTCCGCAGTCAAAAGCGGAACACGTCCGATCTCCTTTAGGTACATACGAACAGGGTCATCTATAGCAAGTCCCTCCTGCTCAAGAATACGTTCCATATTCTCACTCGTACCGAATGCCTCGACCTCGGATTCGATAGCATCAAGCTCAGACGAGGATATCTCGTCCTGAAGATTTATGCCATTATCCTCCATCTCGTCATAAAATTTATCAAGCATTTCGCTATCAAAATTCATACTCTCAACAGCTTCCTCAAGGTCGCTTCCCGAAAGTTTGCCCTGTTTTCCTTTTTCTATAAGCTCTTCAAGAGTTGTGTTCTTTTCGTTTTCAGTTTTTACCTGTTCCGTAGCTTTTATGTCCATTTCTTTCTTCCTTCCGTTCTATGTATTTTTATTATCTTTATTTTTTTTAGCCTCAGCCCTCAAGCGCATAAGATCAGCAAACGGATCGTTATCATCCTTCTCCGCTCTTTTTTCGTTTTTCAGACAAGTCACAAGATCCGAAAGCACCGCTATGTCATTTCTTCCAAGATTTCGTCTTGCAAGCTCTATTTTTTCTATCCGTCCCATCTCATCGGGTGTAAATGTCTGACCGAGCATAGCCTTTGAAAATCCGCCCTCACTCTTCTCAAGTTCAACCAAAGCATCAAAAACTCTTCTTCCGAACTCGGTAACAAAATCGTCCGCCCCAAGTCCTTCAAAGCCATTTGCCGCTTTAGCGCGAATCTCCTCGTCCATCAACATCAAGCCAAGTATTGCTTCCTCTGTTTTATTAGCTCGGATATTTTTTGCGGCATCGACGTTCACTCGGTCGCCTATGTTTTTCAATGACATCTGCGCCTCCGATGCCTGTCTGCTCTTAAAATCGCGAAGCTTTTTTCTTCGTATACGCTCTACGTCCATACGCATAGCTTCCGCGGTAGTTCCGAGAAATTCACTCGCGCGCCTCACGTATATATCCCGCTCTACCGAAGAATTTACGTCTGCTATCATAAAGCAAACGTCGTTAGATATCCTTATCTTCTCCTCGGGTATTGATATATCCTTGCCAAGCACAAGCTTTTCAAGCTTATAATCAAAGCTTCCTTTTGTATCGCCAAGCAAACGTCTGAAGCTATCCGCTCCGAATTTTTTAATATATTCGTCGGGATCTTTAGCACCCGAGACCTTGAGAACTCTGGTCTCTATGCCAACCTCCGAAAGAAGCCTTATTGCCTTATCGTCAGCGGCAAGTCCTGCTTTATCGGAGTCATAACATACGACGACCTGCTTTGTATATTTTGCCATTATCCGCGCCTGATCGGGAGTGATAGCCGTACCAAGCGTTGCCACGGCATTTTCAAATCCCGCCGCGTGAAGCGCTATAACGTCCATATATCCTTCACAAAGTATAAACCGCTCCTGCGCGTGCTTTTTTGCAAAGTTCAAGGCAAATAAATTCTGTCGCTTTTTAAATGCGGGAGTGTCGTTGGTATTAAGATATTTTGGCTCTGAATTATCCATAACTCGACCGCCGAAGCCTATCACGTTTCCCGTTGTATCAATTATCGGAAAAATGACTCTGTTTCGGTACATGTCGAACAGCTTTCCGCTCTTCCTGCTTTTTCCGCACAGAAATGCCGTCACCAGCTCATCCTCGGAAAAGCCCAAGGACGTCATATGATTTGTAAGCGCCCAAAAGTTATCGGGAGCAAAACCAAGTCCGAAATGATTTATCGTCGACATTGAAAGTCCGCGCTTTTGCGTAAGATATTCAAGTCCCTCAGCGCCGTATTTCTGATCCTTCAGGCAATCGCGGAAAAACCTTGCAGCCGCAAGGTTCATTTCGTGAACTCGTTTGCGAGAAACTCTGTTATTCTCCCTTATATCGTTGCGATCCTCGGGAACAGATATTCCCGCGCGAGCCGCGAGAAGCTTGACCGCCTCGATATAATCGAGATTTTCTATACGCATAGTAAAGGTTATGACGTCTCCTCCCGCACCGCAGCCAAAGCAATAAAAGCTTCTTGTCGCGGGAAAAACAGTGAATGAAGGCGTTTTCTCGCTATGAAAGGGGCAACGTCCGTTACAGTTCGACCCCGCACGCTTCAGCGTAACGTAAGATCCTATGACCTGCTCGATATCACTGCGGTAAACGATCTCGTCAATTATTTCTCTTGGTATCACGTCTGTATCCCCCTCCACACCTTTGGTATGTTGAGGTCGGAATAAACCTCGATAGCGTAACGGTCAGTCATTCCCGCGATAAAGTCGCAAACGCATCTCTCGACCGAATCTATTCCTATTCTCTTTTTATACGCCGCAGGCAATTTTTCCGAGTGACGAACGAAATATTCGAAAAGCTTCATAAGCATTTCCTGTGCCTTTATCTCCTCGGATTTAGCCACGGGATTGCGATATACACGCTCAAACAGGAAGTCTCGCAAACTATCCATAGCAATACCCACCTCAGATTCCATAGAGATAGTCGGTCTGCCCGAACTTGCTTTTATGATAGAAGTTACCATAGTATTTATACGAGCCGAGTGGCTGTTGCCAAGTATATCGCGAAGTCCGCGCGGAATATCGTTTTCAGACAGGATACCCGCTCTAACGGCGTCGTCTATATCGTGATTGATGTACGCGATACGGTCGGCGTATTTTACTATAACGCCCTCAAGCGTCGATGCCATATTCTTTCCTGTATGATTGACGATACCGTCGCGCACTTCCCACGTAAGATTCAAGCCCTCTCCGTCATTTTCAAGGACTTCGACTACGCGAAGGCTCTGTCTGAAATGAGTAAACGACGGGTCAAAGCATTTCTGCATTGCAAATTCACCCGCGTGACCGAAAGGAGTATGTCCTATATCGTGTCCGAGAGCCGCCGCCTCTGTAAGATCTTCGTTCAAACGAAGCGCTCGTGCGATTATACGCGCGATCTGTGTCACCTCAAGCGTATGTGTCATACGCGTACGGTAGTGATCGCCCGTCGGAGCTAAAAACACCTGCGTTTTATTCATAAGACGTCTGAAGGACTGCGAATGGAGTATACGGTCGCGATCCCGCTGAAATTCGGTACGTATAGCACACGGAACACACGGCTTTTCTCTGCCCCTGCTATCCGCGGTCATACACGCGTAAACCGACAAAGTCTCTCTTTCTCTTTCAAGGAAAAGATCTCTTACGCTTTTATTTTCCATACGTTCGCCTCCATTCTGAAAAGTAAAACATAAGAAGCCTGCGAATGAATCGCGGCTCCCCGTTGTTCGTTCCATTTATAATGTACGCAAAAAAATCAAAATATACTTTTTTTGACACGATTTTTTGAAAAAATCCTCAAAAAAAGATTTTCGGCTATCTTTTTTCAAGATAGCCGAAGAATTATTACTTTACAAATTCCTTATAGATAGCATCAAGAGCGCCGTTGAAATCCTTTTCTTCGATTCCGACGATTATAGATATCTCGCTCGATCCTTGGTCTATCATACGGATATTTATATCCGCACTCGCGAGAGCGTCAAATACTCTTGCCGCTGTTCCCTTTGCCTTGACCATACCGCGTCCTACGACCGCGATAAGAGCAAGATTATCCTCAATAGATATACGGTCCGCGCGAACCGAACGGTTCATTGAAGAAAGCACCTTGTCGCGTCTTCCCGAAAGCGCGTCTGTCGAAACGACGATACTCATATTATCGATACCGCTGGGAAGATGCTCAAAGGATATTCCGTTGTCCTCGAGTACTTCAAGAACTTTACGTCCGAAGCCTATTTCTGAGTTCATCATATCCTTCTCGATAGTGATTACCGAGAAGCCCTTCTTTCCCGCGATACCCGTGATGACCTTTTCGGTATCATACCCTTGCGTTTCGGCAACTATCATAGTTCCTGCATCCTCGGGAGCATTTGTATTCTTGATATTTATCGGGATCTTCGCGTAACGCACGGGGAAAATAGCGTCCTCGTGAAGAACGGTAGCTCCCATATAGGAAAGCTCACGAAGCTCGTGATAGGTGATCGTGCTTATAGGACAGGGATTATCGATAATACGAGGATCTGCCATAAGGAAGCCAGAAACGTCTGTCCAGTTCTCGTAAAGGTCAGCCTCGACCGCACGCGCAACTATCGAACCTGTTATATCCGAACCTCCGCGAGAGAAGGTCTTTATCGTTCCGTTGGGCATTACGCCGTAGAATCCGGGAATAACCGCATTCTTATGCTGCATAAGCTCCTCGCGCATAGCCTCGTTGGTCTTTTCCTCGTCAAATATTCCGTTGTCACGGAAATAAATAACGTTTTCAGCATCAACGAAATCGTATTTAAGATACTTTGAAAGGATAAGTCCGTTGAGGTATTCTCCGCGGCTCGCCGCATAATCGCGTCCCGAAGCGTGACACATAGCGTTCTTAACGTACTCAAGCTCTCCGCTTATATCAAAATCAAGTCCGAGATCCGCGATGATTCCGTTATAACGGTCGCATATCTTTCCAAAATACTCGTCGATGTTCTCTCCGCTCTTTATCATTTCGTAGCAGGTATAGAGCATATCCGTGACCTTCGTATCCTCTTTGCAACGCTTGCCGGGTGCGGAGGGTACTACGTAACGTCTTGCGGGATCTGCCTTGACAATACTTGCGACCTGTCTGAAATGTTCTGCATCGGCAAGAGAGCTTCCGCCGAATTTTACTACTTTAACCTTCATAATAAAAGTTCTGCCTTTCTGTAAATTGACAAATTTCTTAACTATAATATTATATATAAAATTTATCCGTTTGTCAACTACATTTTTCGATTTTTATGTTTTGTGTTTTTTAGTGTTGTGTTACAAATTTTATATTTTCTATTGACAAATCAATAAAAGCAGTTTATAATAATAACAGAGGCACGCCGATGACGGTTGCTTCCAAAAAACTTTAGTTAAAAGATAACCGCTGTTTTCGAGGCAGGCGGTTATCTTTTTTTGCTATAAAAAACTGATATTATGGCAAACACGAGCAACGCGATCTGAATCACGTCATTCCAAGTTATATACATACTATCACCTCCCTCTGTCGAGGAAGGCAAAAAGACTTACACTTCCTCGCTGATGAGGAAGCAACCGCCACCGTAATGGTGTCCCTGAGGGCTTTCGCCATTCTTATTATATTATATGCTTTTGCGTTTGTCAATCAAAAAATAGCTTTCCAAATGAGCAGGAAACACAGAGGAACGGCTCAAGACATAGAACCGTCCTCTGTGTGAAGAAAGCTATATTAAATCTACGAACACATCCCCACGCATCTTAATCCATATAACGCTTTGCCTGAGTTGAGAAAAGCTCGTAATACTTACCGCGCTTTTCCATAAGCTCTTTATGAGTTCCCTCCTCAACGAGCTTACCGTATTCGAGGACAACTATCTTTGAAGCAATAGTCGCGCTTGAAAGTCTGTGAGAAACGAATATCGTCGTTTTTCCCTCGCGGAGCTTATCGAATTGATTGAATATCTCCTGTTCGGCAAGGGGATCGAGAGACGCCGTCGGCTCATCGAGTATCAAAATATCCGATTGACTGTAAAACGCGCGCGCGACCGCAAGCTTTTGCCACTGACCGATAGAAAGCTCTATGCCGTTCGGCTCGAAGATACGCATAAGCGGAGTATCGTATTCATTCGGAAGCTTTTCGATAAAGTCCGCGGAATTAGATTGAAGCGCAGCCTCTTTTATAGCTTTTTCGTCGGGCGTTCTTGAGATATCACCAAAGGTGATATTCTCCGAAACGTTGACCGCGTATTTCCCGAAGTCTTGGAATATGATTCCGAAAAGCTTATAAAGCTCCTTAACATCATATTCGCGAATGTCTCTGCCGTCAAGAAGTATTTTGCCTTCGATCGGGTCATAAAGTCTTGTCAAAAGCTTCAAAAAAGTGGTCTTTCCCGCGCCGTTAAGTCCAACAAGGACCATAGTTTCACCTGGGCGAAGCTTGAGATTGATATGATCAAGCACTCTGCGCTCCGTACCCGGATACGCAAAGCTTACGTCAACAAATTCTATTGTATGCGACTGACCGAAATTGACCTTTGCGGGCGTCTTTACGCTCGGCACAACAGTCGGCTTTTCGCGTAAGAACGCAAGTAAGTTATCGATAAAGAGCGTTCCCTCGTAAACCGTAGCGGAAACGCCGATAAGCGACGAAACGGTCGAAGCTATCGAAGTGAGTGCGCCCGTATAAAGCGAGTAGTCTCCTATCATTATCTCACCGCTAAAAACCTTAAATGCTATAAGAGCAAAGAAAATACAATTGACCGTCGAAGAAAGTAAGGTGATAAAAACGTGCCATACGCTTTCCTTTACTACAAGGCGGCGAACACCTCCATAATAGCGATCGAACACGTCGTCATATCTCTTTATGAACGTATCTCCAAGGTCGAACATTCGTATCTCCTTGACCATATCCTTGTTGACCATAAGATCGGAGTAATAGTTCATCTGTCTTCTGTCCTTTGAACGTTTGCGCATATACATAAAGTTCTTGCGGCGATACGAAAAGCTTACGATAGCCGTAGGCAAGGAGAGAGCGATCATCACGGGCGCTGTCCACCACATATCAGGCGCGGTCACAAGAATTATGATATAGCTCACAAGACTTATCGCGTTACTTACCGCGTCAAAGGTAGAAGACAGAACGTGGATAGGTCGCATTCCCGCTTCACGATTCGCGTTTTCAAGCTTTTCGTAAAATTCGGGGTTATCAAAGGAGGCAAGGTCTATCTCTTTTGCTTTGTTCATTATCTGTGTCTTTACGTGACACACGACCTTCTCACCCGCTATTCTCGTGACCGCCGTGTTAAGACGGTGGACAAGCTGATTAAGTATGCGGTAAACAAAGAAAAAGATTATTAGAAGAAGCACCGAAGAGCCAAAGAAGACCGCGGGGCTTTCTCCCGAAATAACATTTTGAAGTCCGTTAAGTATGTCCTTTGATATGATCGAGCCTATAACAGGCATAATGCCCGTAAATATGGAGACAAAAAGCAACAGAATAAGTATCCAGTGCCCCGTATCCCATACGAGCTTAAAAGTATAAAACAAACGTCCGAAAAATCCGCCTATGAGTTCTTTTACAAAACGCGGTATATCCTTGATATTTTTCGGCGGCTTTGCGCGACTTGCCGCGTTTGGATCGTTTATAGGTCTTGGTCCCATAGATCAACCCATATTTTCGGGCAGCTTTCGTCCGCCCAATATATGAAAATGAAGATGCTTTACGCTCTGACAGCCGTCCTCTCCGCAGTTGGAGATGACACGGTATCCGTTAGTAAGTCCCTCCGCGGCAGCGATCTTCGGGATAGCCTCAAAAATAGCCGAAACGTACACGCTGTTTTTCTCATTCACCTCGTCCATCGATGCAATATGCTCTTTCGGAACGACAAGCACGTGAGTGGGAGCTTGCGGATTGATATCGCGGAAAGCGTAGCAACGCTCGTCCTCATATACCTTTGCCGACGGAATATTTCCTTTTATTATCTCGCAGAACAAGCAATCCATCTTGATTTTTCCTCCTGAATATGTTACAATATTTATATATATTTAATGATATCACAAAAAACATAAAAAGTCAAGGAGAGACTATGAATTTAATGCTTCCCGAAAACGATCTCTGGACTCACCTGAAGACCACGGATAAAACGATCGTAATGTATGGTATGGGAAACGGCGCGGACAAGATACTTGCGGTATGTGAACGCTTTGGTATCGAGGTCTCCGACTTCTTTGCCTCAGACGGCTTCGTGAGAGGTCACAGCTTTCATTCAAAGACTGTGCTTTCCTATTCGGCGGTCAAGGAAAAATACGGCACGGAAAATATTATCGTGCTTTTGTCCTTTGCCTCTTCTCTGCCCGACGTAATGGATAATATTCGGCGTATCGCCTCTGAATGTGAGCTTTACGCTCCAGACGTTCCCGTTTGTGAAAGTGAGCTTTTCGATCGCGTATTTTTTGAAAAAAACAAAGATAAATTCAACGCCGCATATGAGCTTCTTTCGGACGAAGAATCGCGCAGAATATACGAAAATGTCATTCTGTATAAGCTGACGGGAAATATACGCTATCTCGACAAAGCGGTTTGCTCCAAGGATACCGTCTATCGCGAACTCTTATGCGCGAGCGGCTTCAAATGTACCGCCGACCTCGGCGCATACAACGGAGACACGATACGTGAGCTTATTCCCTATTCGCCCTCGTTAAAAAAGGTCTTTGCTTTTGAACCCGACAGAAGAAGCTTCAGAAAGCTTAACGACTACTGTACGACCGTGAACTATTTACCTGAAATAATTACTGTAAATGCGGCGGCATGGAGCGAAGAAACGCTTCTTAAATTCGGTGACGAGGGCAACCGTAACTCTGGAATTTGTGCTAACGGAAAAGGTGCTAAGACAGTAGAGGTTCAAGCAAATTTTCTTGATAATGTTCTTTGCGGTGAGCGTGTCGACTATATAAAATATGACGTCGAGGGGGCTGAAAGTGAAGCTATCATCGGCTCTGAAAAATCCATTCTCACGCACCGCCCAAAGCTTTTGATCTCGGCGTACCACAGAAGCGAGGATATCTTCGCCCTTCCCTTGCAGATACACGCGCTTCGACCCGATTATAACCTCTATCTGCGCCGTTACCCCTACATTCCCGCTTGGGATCTTAATTTGATCTGCGTGTGAGGAGACGCGGGGAGGCGTTCGAGAACTTTCTTGGAAGAAAGTTCTCGAGCTCTCAAAGAACTTCCCTAAAGAAGTTTTAAGAAAACCCATTTTGAAATTTAATTATTCCAAACGGTTATTATAAACAACCCCTTGTTTCGCTTTCTTCTTTCGCGAAAGAAGAAAGTAGCATAAAAAAGACGTCTCGCGAAAAACAAAAGGCATAGGGTCTTGACCCTATGCCATTGTTTTCAATTAAGAATTATTTGTACTTTCTCTTGCGAGCAGCTTCAGACTTTTTCTTGCGCTTTACGCTGGGCTTCTCATAGTGTTCTCTCTTGCGAAGCTCGGTAAGGACGCCCGAACGAGCCATTGCACGCTTAAAGCGACGAAGTGCGCTGTCCAGAGACTCGCCTTCTTTGACTTTAATTTCTGCCATT
>JAZSIP010000071.1:0-9350 GCA_045533915.1 Eubacteriales bacterium | reverse complement strand
ATAAACGACAAATCTCTTCTGCTTATCAACTCGGGAATGGCGCCCATGAAGAAATACTTTACGGGTGAGGAAGAGCCTCCGCGCCACCGCGTTACTACCTGCCAGAAGTGTATCCGTACTCCTGACCTCGACAGAGTAGGTCACACCGCGCGTCACGGCACTTATTTCGAGATGCTCGGAAACTTCTCCTTTGGAGATTACTTTAAGAACGAGGCTATTCCGTGGGCGTGGGAGTTCCTTACCGAAACACTTGAGATCCCCGCTGATCTCCTTTGGCCCTCTATCTATGAAAACGACGACGAAGCTTTCGAGATATGGAACAAGAAGGTAGGCGTATGCGCTGACCATATCGTTCGTCTCGGAAAAGCTGACAACTTCTGGGAGCACGGTTCAGGTCCTTGCGGTCCTTGCTCCGAGATATATTTTGACCGCGGTGAAAAGTACGGTTGCGGCTCTCTCGACTGTAAGCCGGGTTGCGACTGCGATCGCTTTATGGAGATCTGGAACAACGTATTTACGCAGTTCTCGAACGACGGAAACGGCAATTACACCGAACTTGAACAGAAGAATATCGATACAGGTATGGGACTTGAGCGTCTCGCTTGTGTAATGCAGGGCGTGGACAACCTATTTGAAGTTGACACGGTCCGCAAGATACTCAATACCGTTTGCGAGATATCGGGAAAGCCTTATGGAGTAAATCACAAGGACGACGTATCTATCCGTGTTGTTACCGACCATATAAGAGGCGCTACCTTTATGATCTGCGACGGCGTTATCCCCTCCAACGAGGGCAGAGGCTACGTTCTCCGTAGGATTCTTCGCCGCGCTTGTCGTTTCGGTAAGCTTCTCGGTATCAATCGCGCATTCCTTTGTGAGCTTTGCGAGGTGGTTATCGGTGAAAACGTCGGCGCATACCCCGAACTCGCTGAAAAGAAGGATTATATCCTCAAGGTAATCTCTATGGAAGAGGAGCGCTTTGACGCAACGATCGATGCAGGTCTCTCTATCCTCTCCGACCTTATAAGAGGAGCTATAGCGGAGCACGCTGACACTATTTCGGGCGAAGAGGTATTCAAGCTTTACGATACCTTTGGATCTCCCATAGACCTCACTCGTGAAATAGCTGAGGAAAGCAACCTCAAGCTCGACGAGGAGACCTTTATCGCTCTTATGAAGCAGCAGAAGACCCGCGCAAGAGAAGCAAGAGCTAACATTGGCGGTTGGGACGAGTCCTCCAAGACTCTCCTTTCGGGACTTGAAAAGACCGAATTTACAGGATATACTGATTATAGAAGCACCGCAAAGGTCATTGCTATCCTTACTGACGAAGGCAGTGTAGGATCTGTTGACAGCGGTGACTGCTCTATCGTTCTTGACCGCACTCCTTTCTACGGAGAAGGCGGCGGACAGGTAGGCGACACGGGTGCTATCTACTCAGAGGGCTTCGTTGCTAACGTTTACGATACTAAAAAGACCGACGGCGTTTATATCCACCTCTGCACCGTTGCTAACGGTACTCTCAAGGTTGGTGACACCGTTACGGCTGATATTGAAGATGCAAGACGTGATTCTATCAAGAGAAACCACTCGGCATGCCACTTGCTTCAGGCGGCTCTCCGCACGGTTCTTGGCAACCACGTTGAGCAGTCGGGATCTTACGTAAGCGCAGACGTTTGCCGCTTTGACTTTACTCATTTCGCGGCTCTTACGGCTGAAGAACTTGCAAAGGTCGAAAACCTTGTAAACATCAACATTCTCGCGGCTAACGGCATCGTTACCACCGAGACCGATATCGAGACCGCAAGAAAGAACGGCGCAATGGCGCTCTTCGGTGAAAAATACGGAAGTGTCGTTCGTATGGTAAAGATGGGCAACTTCTCTACCGAGCTTTGCGGCGGTACTCACTGCGATAACACGGGCAAGATCGGTCTGTTCAAGATAATCTCTGAGTCCTCCGTTGCGGCAGGCATACGCCGTATCGAAGCAGTCACAGGTCTTGGCGTTCTTAAGCTTATGGAGCACAAGGATCACATTATAAACGACACAGCGGCTGTTCTAAAGGTTCAGAATTCCGCAGACCTTGCAAAGAGAGCATCGCAGGTTCAGAGCGATCTCCACTCGGCAAAGAAAGAGATCGAAGCTCTTAACGCTAAAATTGCTTCCTCGAAGCTCGACTCTATCCTTGCTGGCGCGCAGAAGATCGGTAACGTTACTCTCGTTTGCGCAACCTTGAAGGATATGCAACCCGACGCGGCAAGAAATCTTGCTGACGAGGTTCGCTCGTCTGATGCAAGCGCAGTCGTTGTATTTGCTCTTGTTAACGGCGATAAGCTCAACTTCATAACTGCTTGCGGCAAAGATGCGGTAGCCGCAGGCGCGCACGCAGGAAAGCTTGTTGGCTCTGTTGCGGCGATCGCAGGCGGCAAGGGCGGCGGACGCCCTGACAGTGCAATGGCAGGAGGCAAGGAGCTTGGCAAGGTAGACGAGGCTCTCGCAAGCGCTAAAGCTACTCTTGAGACAATGCTCAAATAAAACAAGAGGTAATATATGTTAGAAATCGGAGTTCAGCAAACAGGCTGGCTTAATTGGGAGGATCTTGACGGAAGCTTTGCAAGATTACAGTCTCTCGGATTTGAGACTGTCGATCTCGGCTTTCCGCAAGTTCCTTACGATACATTCGGACAGGTAAGATCTTTTTACGATCAATCATTGGAAGAGCTTATTCCAAGATACACCGCATTGAAGAACGCGGCTGACAAGCACGGTATAACCATATCGCAGACTCACTCCGCTTTCCCTATTTGGATAGAGGGTGCAAGTGACGAGTATAACGAATATATGATCATGACTGTTGAAAAGCTGTGCGCTATTTGTGAGATCATCGGTTGTCATGCTATCGTAGTTCACCCCGTAACGCGTGATAACAAGGCAGACGAGTGGAACACCAATATGGAGCTCTACCGTGCGCTGATTCCCACGGCGATCAAGACGAACGTCAAGATCTGCCTTGAGAATATGTTCTCTTCTAAAACGGGACGTATTGTCGGAGGCGTGTGCGCAGATGCGGAGGAGGTCATTCGTTATATCGACACCTTGAACGCCGAGGCTGGCGCAGATGTGTTCGGATACTGCTTTGACATAGGACACGCGAACCTCGTGCGCAAGAATATCAGACAGTATATAAACACGCTCGGTCACCGTCTGACTATCCTTCATATCCACGACAACGACGGTCAAAATGACCTTCACCTTGCGCCCTATACACAGACTCGCTATGCAAAGGAATGTTCAACCGCACTCGACTGGGAAGGCTTCATTCTCGGTCTTAAAGATATCGGCTACCGCGGAACGCTTAGCTTTGAGACGTTCAGAGTAATCAACGTTACGCCCCCTGAACTTTGGGACGCATCCTTGCGGTATATCGCCGCAGTCGGTAAATACTTTAAAAAGCGTATTATTGAATAATAAAAAAGTTGGATCACTTTAGCCTTGGGTGCTGAAGGACAGTTTTGAATAGTTAAAGTCTCGGCAGGGAGTTCCCTTGCCGAGACTTTTGTATTAAATCTTTTCTGCAATTATTACGTCCATACAATGCTTATGAGGAAGTCCACCGCTGTTACAATCAAAAATTCTTTCTTCATTCTTTCTGAACAACCAATCGTAATAGTACGTCAATAGCTCTCCTGATTTCCAATCTCCTGCGGCCATTTCGCTTTCTTCAATATCGGGTGGTAATGGAATGAATGGTTTTCTAACAAAAACATTAATGACGTTTATTCCGTTTGCCGCGGTGTGTATCTTCAAGCTGTCAATGACACTTTTGCGTTGTTCTTGCGGTATGTAATGAAATACTCCGCTCGAAAAAATTATGTCAAAATCCGCTTCAAGCCTAAAATCACGGATATCTGCTTTGAAAAAATCTATTTTAACACCACAGTGATCGGCAAGCTCACGTGCCTTTGATAAGCCTTGTTCCGAAATATCAAACGCAGTTACATTGTATCCATTTCTTGCGAGGAAAACAGCATCCTTACCTTCACCGCACCCTATGTCAAGCACTTTATATGGTCTGGTAGGAGGTTTGAGGCGCATAATCTCGTAACAAAGATGGTTTGGTGACAAGCCCCAATAATAGCCCTCCATATTATATCGTTTGTCATATTCGGTTAGCGATTGCAAAGAATATCCAAGCAAAGAGTCTATAGAAACCTTAAGATTAGCAGCAAGTATTGGGAGAATCGTAACATCGGGATAAGAAGTACCATTTTCCCATTTTGAAACGGCTTGAAAAGAAATATTAAGCTTTTCCGCCAATGCTTGTTGAGTCAATCCAAGTGATTTGCGCCTGTCAGTTATTATTTTACCGATATTCATAAGCATATCCCCCTTTAAGAAGCAATTATATTATACCACACCAGAAGATCATGGTCAATAACATGCTTGTTGAACATTACAAACTCTTTCTACTGACAGTTGAAGCCTTCGCACTACTACACTTAGTGGTGAGTAAGTGCGCTCTTTGGGGACAAAAAAGCCTCCCTTGTGTAAAGGGAGGTGGCACGGCAACGCCGTGACGGAGGGATTGTAAAAGTTGAAATTTATACTCAAACAATCCCTCAGTCAGCTTCGCTGACAGCTCCCTTTACACAAGGGAGCCTCTGCTGTAACCGTTTGTCTTTCTGTTACTTTATTGTAAAAACTGTCCTTAAGAACCCGAAGCATTCGTGATTCAACTTTTTTATTAGATTTAAAGCTTTGAATAACCGAAGCTATTTACAAGAGCATCTATCTTCTTGCCCTCTTTACACAGAGGACATTCGTGAGACGGATATGATGCGTAACCGTCAAGATCCTTTGTATCAAATACCGCATTTACAACGTGACCCGCGCAAGTATCGATAGAGGCAAATATAGAGCATATTCCGACAGTATGACCGCCGTAATAATCAATAGCCTCGACAGCCGCCTTAGCAGTATATCCCGTTGTTACAGATGCCGCAAGTACAAGGACGTGTTTGCCCTTTATCATCGGCATGGTATTATCTCTAAATACAAGCTGACTTCCCGAAGTATGCTCGGGTGTCATAACGTAGATAGTCTGGTGGGCATTCATATTCATATAATTGCCCGCCGTGAGCTCCTTTGCAAGACAAGCACCGATAACCTCCGTACCGTCAAGACAAAGTATCGTATCGACTATAGTGCTCATACTATAATACGATACCAACGCTTTCGCAACGGCACTTGCCTCCGAAAGACGCATCTTTTGCATAGTTACGTCTATATAATAGTTTATATGGCTATGGCTCGTCGCAAAATGTCCCTTAGACACACGGAGCAACAGATCCTTTTGTTTAGTTCTTATCTTATAAGTATTTTCAGTTGGCATTGTCAAAACCCCTTTTTTTTTATTATACTATAAAAAATATATTTTTGTCAATATTTTTAATTCAAATTGACTTTAATTTTATTTTGTGTTATAATATTTTTATGTTATTTAAAGGAAATAAAGGCAAATGAACAATTCACAAATAAAGGATTTTACCGAAGGTAATATTACAAAACAATTAGTCTCTTTTGCGTGGCCCTTGCTTCTTTCAAATATTTTACAAGTGGTCTACAATATGGTCGATATGATAATCGTCGGAAACGTTATGGGCAAAGTCGGAACGTCGGCGGTAACGGTCGGCGGTGACGTAACAAATCTTTTGACTTTTATCGGCATCGGCTTCTCAAGCGCGGGACAGATACTTATCGCAAGATACATAGGCGCAAAAAAAAATCACAAAATAGGCAAATTCGTCGGCACTATGAGTTCATTTCTCTTTGTATGCTCCGTCATAATAAGTATCCTCGGACTTGCTTTTCAAACACCTCTGCTTCGCCTTATGAATACGCCTGACGCGGCGTTTGAAGGTGCTCGCTCGTATTCAATGATATGTATGATGGGTCTTGTATTTATCTATGGCTACAATATCGTCAGTGCGATATTACGCGGTATGGGAGACTCAAAGCACCCTCTGCTCTTTATCGGTATAGCCGCAGTTATGAATCTTATTCTTGACGTTATTTTTGTGGCATATCTCAATATGGGCGCGGGTGGCGCGGCTCTCGCGACGGTTATCAGCCAAGCGACGAGCTTTATACTCTGCACTATATTTCTTGTTAAAAGACGCCGCGATTTCGCGCTTAATATTACGATAAAGGAATTTCTCCGTTGGGACAAGGAAATGCTCTTTGCTTTCGTCAAGCTTGGCACTCCGATGGCAATAAAATTCGCCTCCGTTCAAGTCTCAAAGCTTTTCGTAAACTCATGGATAAACTCCTACGGCGTTGCGGTCTCCGCATTTGCAGGAATAGCAAACAAGCTCGCTTCTATCGTCAACCTCTTCTCAAACGCTATGAATGCCGCTGGCTCTACTATGGTCGGTCAGAATATCGTTGCGGGTAAATTTGACCGCGTTAAAAAGATTCTCAAAAATCTTCTTGTTATCACTCTTGTGATAGTGCTTATCTTCTCTGTACTTATGATACTCTTCCCCGAGGAGATATTCTCTCTGTTCACGGATAGCTCCGACACCGACGTTTTAGCTCTTGCAAAGGGTTACGTGCCGATAGCTCTTCTTATGTTTCTTGCAAGCTCTCTGCGCGCCACCATGAACGCGCTTATCAACGGCAGCGGTAACGTTAGCCTTAACTTTGTAACGGCAATACTCGACGGAATCGTTTTGCGAATTGGACTTTCTCTTCTGTTTGGCGTAACGTTCGGCATGGAGGCGACAGGCTTCTGGCTTGGCGACGCTCTTGCGGGATTCACTCCGTTCTGGCTCGGACTTGTCTTTTTCCTCACGGGCAAATGGAAAAATTGTGCGAAGAAAAAAGAAAATACATAATAAAAAGCAGACCAATAGAGCGTCACTCTAAAGGACAGTTTTCAGAAATACGGTATATCTCGAAAGAGGTATGCCGCATTTTGAATTTGTGTCCACAAATGCACTGCTTGTCAGTAAAATTGACAAGTTATAGGTGAACTAAAAAAGGCTCCCTTGTGTAAAGGGAGCTGTCAGCGAAGCTGACTGAGGGATTGTTCTACGAGGTGATCAATATGTTCGCAAACACCTCGAAAATTCTTATGTATTTCCGTATTAGGTATTCTGATAACTGTCAAACCGTATTCTTCAAGAAAAGCGGTTCTTTTTTCATCATATTGCTTTCCTTCTTCAGTATAATGCCCCGAGCCGTCAAGCTCTATGACGAGCTTTGCCTCTGCACAGTAAAAATCTGCGATATACTTACCAAGAACCTTTTGGCGAGAAAAGCGAACGGGATATGTGCGCAAAAAATCATACCAAAGGTGCTTTTCTTCCTTGGTCATATTCTTTCGCAGCATTTTTGCGGTAGGAACGATATCTCTATTGTGTTTTCTCTGCATTACAATCCCTCCGTCACGCTTCGCGTGCCACCTCCCTTTACACAAGGGAGGCTTTTGTCGCTGGGCATTTCAATATTTCTCGACAAATTGGAATTTACTTTCTCCAATGGCTTACCACATGGTGATATATATTCTCGTTGAAATCAACAATATAGTCACGATGTTCTTCAAATGACAGATAATAAGCATCGATCGTTGCTATACCAAGTTTCAATGCCTTTTGCAATCTATGGTTGCCATCAATTAGCTTATCTATATTTTCTGTTAGATTGACAATAATTAGAGGCTGAGCAAATTCGGTAGTCATAGCATATTCTTCGTTTCCGTGAAATGGATTGTTTAGAGCAAGAAGCTTAACATCGAATGTTCTTATTCTAAACTTTTCAATATCTTTGAGGAGCTTTTCGATGTCCCACATTATAGATCCATATTCATTACCAATCTGATATTTTTGCTCCATATTCGTTCCTCCACCAAATTCTTATTTATCTGTCTGACTTATTCAAGTTTCACTTTTGTTTATCAGATAAATCAGGTTTAGTCCCTATTCCTATTATAACACAAAAACCGCAGAAAGTCAATCTGCGGTTTCTGGTTTTTCTGTCGGTAGGTAAAACTGTCCTTTAGAGTGAAGCACTATCCTTTTTTGTTTTTTCTATATGACGTAGAGGAAGATGCAAAGGAACTGCAAAATGCTCCCCAGCACCACAAAGAGGTGAAAGACCGAGTGCATATAGCGATGCTTTTTACCAACGCCGTAGAGGATGGCTCCAACGGTGTATGCGACGCCGCCGCTTATCAGTAACCATAGCCCCGGGGTGGGGATGGCACGCACCATTACGTCCCAAGCCAATACAATGCACCATCCCATGCCAATGTAGCAAGCCATTGAGAGATTGGAAAATTTTTTGAGGTCGATGGCAGTCAGAGTCGTCGCCATAGCAGCAAGTCCCCATACAAGTCCGAATATCACCCACGCCCAAGTGGGGGAGACCTTGCGAATGGCAGAAAGCAAAATAGGCGTATACGTGCCGCAGATCAAAAAGTAAATGGTACAATGGTCAAGCACTTGCATCACCTTTTTAGCGGTGGGGTGCTTTAGTCCGTGATAGACGCTGGAGCAGGTGTAAAGTGTGATCATGGATGCCCCATAGATCGCGCATCCTACCACCCCCCATACGTTTTGCCGCATGGCAGCCAAGGTCACGCACAAAATGGTGACGATAATGCCAAGTCCGCCCCCCACAATGTGGGAGACCATATTGAATATTTCCTCGCCGCGTGTGTAGTCCGGCAGTGTTCTGTCAGCAAGTTTGGTTCTTGTCATAAATTTTGCTCCTTTCCTGTTTCCATAATAGTATAGCACACAAAACCGTAAATTACAATTACAATTCTGTGAATAATAGTAAAACATTCTATGTTTTGCGGTTTTAAAAACCATATTGTAGAAAAAAGAGGAAAAAAGGGTGGAAAGATGAAAAATGTGCGAACACACGTATTTTTATTTGTGAGAGATGTGAATATTTGGCAAAAAAAGGAGCAAAAATTGCGCGGGAGTATTTACAAATGATAAAAAGTGTGTTATAATACTATAATAATATAAGTAAATGGCGTGCGCGAATACGCGCGCGAGAAGAAATGAGAGAGGAGGAAAGACCGTGAACGAGGAAAAACACGAAGAAGATATCCAATTTACCCAAACGGAATTGGAGCGCCCCAAAGTGAATATCAAAGATCTGATTTTGTCGCTTGTTGCCGTTCTGCTTTGCGGTTGTACTCTCTCGGGCGCCATTCCCGCAGCGTATATCGGGCTGGCGAGCGCGGCGATGTTTGTTTATGTAATCATTGCCATTCGCAACATTGGCGCGGTTCTCCAACTGCTCCTGACATCTGTTCTTGTAACCGCTCTGACCTT
>JAZSIP010000039.1:0-63303 GCA_045533915.1 Eubacteriales bacterium | reverse complement strand
AAAACAAGGATTTTATGATCCTCTTTTTGTCGTACTCATTTTCGCCTCAATTCGACGCTTTTTCTTTTATGTTACACGTAATTCGCAAAATTGCATAGCAAAAGGCTGAGCCATTCGCTTAATTATAAGCTTTTGACTCAGTCCCGTTCTTTTTTGGACAGTCGCGGACGCCTGTCCCTACTACCTTGTTTCATCTAAAACTTGACAACATACCCTCCGCCTTGTCATCCTTGAGCTTCGCCGCCCCACGAGATCCTTCGCTTACGCTCAAGAATGACAACGTGGGGCGGAAAAGCGAAGGATCTTAGGCGGAATAAAAATGTAAACTTTTAGATGAAACATAGTGCTACGATCACACTTTTTATTCCCCTGCTTCCTGTTTTTTCTCGCGAATCTTCCAGCTTGCGAAGCCGTATATATCATTCACAAGAAATATCGCGAAGCACGCGACCATCGGAAGATATGAAAGGCTTTCAAAGGTAGCCAATATCCATAATGTTACCAAAACTATATCGTTTACAGCATATGCGAGCGCATAATAGGAATTGCGCATAAACATAAGATACGACGCAAGAAAGCTCGTTGTTATAGACACTGTGCTTACGAGAAGATTCGGCGTATCAAGTGCGCGCAATATAAAATAAAACGCGATAGTAACGCTCAATGTCAACACAACGCACAAAACAACATCACGAGCTTTTAAGTGACGTATTTTGACCTCGTTCTTCCCTTTTTTATAAGGATTGCGAAGCCACGATACTACCGACAACGCCGCTATCGGCGCGCTCATTCCGAGATAAGTTATTATCTCGCCGTAATAACGAAACTCAAACGAGGTTATAGAATAAAGAACGCTGAAAACGACTGTAAATATCTGTCCCCAAACGTTTCCCTTTGCTACAAATATAAGGGCGGTCACTCCTATAAGCGTAGCTAACAATGTGACAGGCTGTATATCTTTTGAAACAAAATTTGACACAAGCACTACGGTCATTGATATTGCCCATAGTATCCATTCGTGCTTTTTTAATTCCGAAAAAGGATTTTTTAACATTACGTTTACCTCAAAAAAATAACACCCGAAACGCATCTTCAAAGACCTAATGATACGTTCACGAGTGCAAAGCTCTCACTACCCGGTGGCAGTTATTTTTTTATATTTTATCACAAGATCTAAGAAATGTCAACAGTCCGTCGCTTTTTTATGCGGCGGACTGTTATTTTTTTAATTCTTTTCTCTTTTTATATCCCTTTTGATCTTTCTCAGGTCGCGAAGCATACGGATACTGTCACGAAGCACGTTCACCTTCGATTCGCGGTGATTTATTATCTTTACGGGCATTTCTACGATCTTTATGCCAACTTTCTTTGCGCGCAATATCATTTCAAAATCAAAAGCAAATCCGTTGACCTTTGCCTTTGAAAATACAGTTCTTGCCGCATCTCGTCTGAATGCCTTACAGCCGCACTGTGAGTCGGACAGATCAAAGCCGCCCACAATACACAAAATCTTTATATAGACCTTGGAAACCAACTTTCTCAAAAATGTATATCCGTCGTATCCGTCCTTTGATATATTTCTCGATCCTATGAGTATTCCAGCATCTGCATTCTCTTCAAGCATTTTTACGGCTTCGCATATAACATTCGTACCGTAAGCAAGATCGGCATCGGTAAACATAATGATATCTCCCTCGGCTTCCATTACAGCCGTTCTTACCGCACAGCCTTTGCCCTTATTCTGAGAGTATCCCGTTACACGTACACAAGGCAGATTTAAATCCCTTACGATATCACCACAGCCGTCCTTTGAACCGTCGTCCGAAAAAAGTATCTCATAAGAATCGAAGCTTCTTACCATTTCCTCCGATAGCTTTTTGGCAGTATCGGCTATAATACTGCTCTCATTATACATCGGAATTACTACTGATACTTTCATGTCCTCTCCTTTTGTGCTGCTTTTTTGCGATATACGGTAATCGTCATATCTATTTCGGTATCAAGTATCTCAACGGACTCGAGCTTTTTGGCGTCGTCCTTTGAAGTACGCCAATAATACGGAGTCATTTCAAAAAGATTGGCTATAGCTTCTTTTCCTTCGACGCTTATATCAAATTTGATGTTTTCTTCCTTTACCTTTTCCATAAGCTTTGGCATATCGGCGCGTTCGTTGTTTTCATGGACCTCGGAATACAAAAGTTTTTTTAATCCCATCAAGTGATCCTGTCCCGCAGATACGACTATAAGAACGCCGTTATTTTTTATGACACGCTCGTATTCTTTTTCGACACAAGGCGCAAAAACGTTTATTACTGATGATGCGCATTCGTCCTTTACGGGCAAGGAAAACACGCTTGAAACTGTGAAAAATGAGTTTTCTCGGCACGATGCATTTGATCTTTTCGATGCGGCATCGACGGCAAACTTTGAAAGATCCGCGCCCATAACGGAAAATCCGTCTGCGGCTATTCTATCCGAGTAATATCCCTCTCCACAGCCTGCATCTATGACGATACCGTCATTCGAATCACAAAATTCGGCTACGGTTCTCGCGAGTGCTTCGGCTACAGGCGAGTAATATCCAAGGTTCAAAAATGCGCTTCTCGCTCGTACAGCGCTTTTGGAATCTCCTCCGCCGCTATGTACGGGTGCGCCAAAGTTCACGTATCCGCCTCCGCCGAAATCAAAGCAATGCTTTTTTACTCCCCCGCATACGAGACTTTTTTCTTCAACGTGAAGCTTTTCTCTGCAATGCGGACATACGAGTGAATCTAATATTTTTTCATCGGTTAAAAGTCTCATAAAGTCCCTTTCGTTATTGATTTGTGTCGTTATTCACTACCTCCGCAGTAACCGAAGTAAGCTCAAACCAAAAGGTCGAGCCCTTTCCTATAATGCTCTCTACCCCATAGGTAGCGTTATGAAGCTCAAGTATCTCCTTTACTATCGAAAGTCCTATACCTGCGCCTACCTTTGCTCGTTTGTGTATCTTATCTATTTTGTAATATCTGTCCCATATGAGAGGTATATCTTCCCTTTGTATTCCCTCTCCCGTATCGGTAACGCTTATACGGACACTATCTCCCTTTATTTCCTGCTTTACAAGAACGTATTTATCCTCGCCCGTATAATTTATCGCGTTATTTATGAGATTATATACTACCTGAAGTATCATTCCTCGGTCTGCGCAAACGTCGGCGTTTCCATCTTCCGAAAATTCTATTTTATATCCGTCCTGCTCGGTAAGCTTTTCGTACCTATGCATAGTAGAGCTTACGGTATCCGTTAAGCTGAATATTTCAAACTTGGGCTTCTGAGCTCCCGACTGTATTTTTGAAAGATCGAAAACCTCGTTTACAAGCTCCGAAAGGCGCTCGGTCTCATCGATTATGACCTGTATATTTTCGGGAGTATTTTCTCCCGGAATATCTCTCATTACCTCGCCATACCCTTTTATCATCGTAAGAGGGGTACGGAGATCGTGAGACAGATTTGCTATAAGCTCCTGTTTGAGCGCATCGTTTCGCGAAAGCTCCTCTGCGGCATAATTCAAAGTATCCGCAAGCTCGTTTATCTCGCGATAACCCTTTCCCGAAAATTCAACATCATAATCGCCCTTTGCCAATGATTTAGCGGCTTTATTCATATTTATAAAGGGCTTTGTAATAAACCTTGACATTACCTCCGCAAAGATAAGCACCAAAATTATCAGAGATACGCCGATCCATGAAAATTGGTTGCGCATAGTCTTTACCATTGACGATATAGGAGTAAGATCGGTTGCTTGAAGAACAGCGTATCTCGTTCCGTCCACATCGTGTGTACTGATAGACAATGCTACCAGTGCGCTTGAATGATTTCGATAAGACGGGATCGCATCGGGATCACCCATATTATCTGAGATCACGTGCATTTCAAAATTTCTCTCATATTCGTCCATTGGAACGATAGCGATATAATGTCCGTCATTTTTGGTAGCCGTTTCGTACATTGCAAGCATATGCTTATTCAAAAACACAGGCTCGGGAGTTCCCGTTCCGTTGGCAGACGCTATTTTATATGCGGAATTTTGCGCTATTGAATATACCCATATATCTACGTGATATTCGTCCGCACATTCTTTTATCGAATTTTCAAGTCTTTCGCTATCTCCAAGTGCCGCCGAAACAGAGCTGTTTGAGAATTTCAACTCATTGAATTTTGTGCTTTGATAAAAACGGCTTACCATTTGCACTCCGCATATCCAGATTATAAGTATCGCAAATGCCGTAAATATTATCAAAAGCGCAAACATCTTCCATTTTATGCCTATACGGTTTGAGTTATACCGTTTATTTTCTCCGTTATCCACGCTTAGCCCTCAAAACGATATCCTACGCCTCTGAGTGTGACGATAAGATTTGCATATTGGCGCAAACTTTTTCTCAAGAGCTTTATATGTGTATCGAGAGTACGCACGTCTCCGTAAAAATCATATCCCCAAACGTCACTTATAAGCTTTTCTCTTGACAAGGCTATGTTTCTGTTTTCAAGCATATAAAAGAAGAGATCATATTCCTTTGGAGACATATCTATGCGCTCTCCGTCTATAAACACAAGACGCGCTGTAATATCTGCGCGAAGTCCGCCGTTATCAAGCTCCACAACGACGTTTTCTTTCTTCATAGGCTCTGACGCAATACGTGTTACACGCTTCATTACGGCTTCTATGCGGAGCATAAGCTCCTTTGGAGAAAAGGGCTTTACCACGTAATCGTCGATACCAAGCTCAAATCCGTTTATCTTATCGTATTCCTCTCCTCTTGCCGAGAGCATTATTATCGGTATCTGAGATATCTTTCTTATCTCTCTGCACGCAGAAAAACCGTCAAGCTCGGGCATCATAATATCCATTATAACTATATCAAATTCGTTTGTTCTGCACAAATGGACCGCTTCCATACCGTCTGCCGCCTCGGTAACATTATGCCCTTCAAATTCCGCATATTTCTTTATTATTGACCTGATGCGCGATTCATCGTCCACCACTAAAATGCGATACATAATCTTCCTCCATCGTTGTTATTAAATAGCTTTTAAACCGACTTGTTCTCCGATACGGTAACAGTTATCTTGAGCGGAATTTTGTTTCGCTTTATGCTGATCGTTGCCTGAGATCCTATCTCGAGCTCGGAAACTATGATGTTATATTCAAGCTCACTTTTTACGTTAGTATCGTTAATCGATTCTATTATATCTCCCGCGTGCAAAGGACTTCCCTCACTCACGCTCGTCACATAAAGACCGTATCTTGAATCATAAGAAACTGTAGCCAAAAGAGTCGGTCTGCCCTTTACGTATCCGTCCTCCGAGAGTATATCCTCGATTGCCTGTTCTATTCGGTTTATCGGGATAGCAAAGCCAAGTCCCTCTATTCCCTCTGCCGATTCCTTTGCGTTTACTATACCAACAAGCTTTCCGCCCATATCAAACAGTCCGCCGCCCGAGTTACCTGGATTTATTGCCGCATTGGTCTGCAAAAGGACCATTGCGTTATTTTCGACGATTATATTGCGCTCAAGCGCACTTATTATTCCGTTTGTTACCGTACCTCCAAGCTCACCCAGAGGGTTGCCTATTGCCACTACCTCGTCTCCTACGGCAAGCTTATCACTGTTTCCTATCTCGGCGCATACAAGCGTCTCTGTTGCCTGTATCTCTATGACAGCGATATCCATAGCTTCATCGCCAGCTCTGTATAAAGCCTTATATTCATTACCGTTATTAAGTCGCACGGTAATTTCACTTGCGCCCTCTACAACGTGATAGTTGGTAACTATATATCCAACGCCAGAGGCATCTGCCTGTAAAATTATCACTCCGCTTCCCGCTCCGCTTGTCACGTATTGACCGAAAAAAGGATGTGTCTGAATTGCGGAAGTAGTTATTTCAACAACACTGTCCTTGACCGCCGCGGCAACTCCCGAGACGTCCATTGCGGAATAATCTCCGTCCTGTATTACCTTGTTTACTTCAACTCTGCCGTTGTTTTTTATGATAGTTCCCACGCTTGACGCACCCGAGATATTTGCCAATGAATATACGGCATAATATCCCGCAAACGCACCCGCAAATACGGCTATCGCAAGGCTCAATATAACGCAGACCGCTATCACCCACGAATTCATTCTGTGTTTTTCTTTTGGCTTGTCCGTTGTCTTTTCTCTGCTCCAACAGCTCGTTTGCGATGTATAATATGGAGGAGCATAGGTTGTCGATGCCGTCTGCGGTCCTTCTTTTTCAGTCTTGTTTTCAGTTACACCTTTGGGTCCTTGAGTGTCTTCCACTTCTGCTCTATTATCTTGCGCTTTTTTATCATTATCTTGCCCTTGGCATTCATTTGCTTCGATTTCTGTTTGAAGCTCTTCTTTATGATATTCGCCGCTTTCTTTGCTATTTTGATTATTTTCATAGTCTTTTTTTCCTTCCGAAAAATTATCTGTCCCGCTGTCGTTATGATTAGTATTTAATTCGCGATCTTCTCCATTTAAACGATCTTGCATTGATACACCTTCCCTTCATCTTAAGAAAAGTTTTAATTATATTATACAGTTTTATTATAAATTTCGTATGTGACAGTTTTTTGACGAATTATTTAACTCTTATTGAATTACACAAAAGTTTAAGTGAAACAAAAAAACAGTTGCTAAGACTTTGTTTATATGTTATAATATAATTGTAAATTATCTTCACATTATAGTATACCACGATTTTCACTATATTGCAATAATTTTTTATCATATAGAAAGGAGACATTGCGTGATAACGTTTATTTTTGGAACTTACGGAAGCGGAAAAACGACGCTTGTTTTGCAAAATATCAAAAAAAGTCTCTCCGAAGGAAGACACACCTTTCTTATAGTTCCCGAACAGGAGGCTGTCTCCGCTGAACGTATGACCTTGAATGCTCTTTCTCCCTCTTCACAGCTTGAGCTTGAGGTCATTAACTTTTCACGTCTGTATAACAGAGTCTGTCGAGAATACGGCGGACTTTCATATAACTATATAAAAAAGCCTATAAAATATCTTCTTATGTGGCAAAATCTTCGCGAGCTTGCTCCTATGCTTGAAGAATACGGTATGCTTGCCGAGAGTGATGCTTCGCTTTGCGATCTTATGCTAAGCGCCGTCAACGAGTTTAAAATGTGTTCTATAACGCCTGACTCTATCGAAAAAGCTTCTGAAAAGCTCAACAAAGACGATCCTTTAAGAAAAAAGCTTCGCGATCTTTCGCTTATATACGCCTCGTTCGACAGATTGATCGCTGAAAAGTACAGTGATTCGTCCGACGATCTTTCAAGGCTTTACGACACACTATCAAAGCACGATTTCTTTGCAAACTGCGACGTATACATAGATTCTTTTACCTCTTTTACAGCAGTTGAGCACAAAGTCATAGAACGAATATTCGCAAGTGCCTCAAACGTTACGGTAACTATTCCTCTACCCCATCCCGAATATGACGGCAACTATACGTCAAGCATTCGCCACTCACTCGAGCGTTTACTAAGAAATGCGGAAAAGCACGGCGGTGCTATCTGTCAAACTCTTGGTGAAAACCGCCGTACAAGCTCTCAAGCTCTTTCTTATCTTACGAAAAATCTATGGCAGCTTGAAGTTCAGGAGGACAGCCATATAGATATCTCCGACGGAAGCATAGTAATGGAGAAATGCGAAAACGCCTATGCGGAATCGGAAGCGGTTTCGGCACATATCCTTGAATTGCTGCGAAACGGTGCGAGATGCCATGATATAGCCGTTATCGCACGAGATCCGTCGAGATATAAGGGCATTATCGAGCCTGCTTTTGAAAAAAACGGTATCCCCTTCTTTATGGCAGACAAGACAGATCTTTCGTCTTTAGCTCCTATAAAGCTTATTTTGTCAGCTTTGAAGATACGACGCTTTAATTGGCAAAGATCGGACGTATTGGCTCACGTTAAAACAGGACTTTATCCAATTGATCAAAGAAAGATCGATCTTTTTGAGGAATACGTAAACACTTGGAATATACGCGGAGCAAAGTTCACCGACGGAGATTTTACGATGAATCCCGACGGGTACAAAAAGGAAATGAGCGAGCGTGCAAAGGACATACTCCTTGCGGCTAACGAGACACGAAAAGCAATAGCCGAGCCTTTGACAAAGCTCTTTATTCTGCTTGACTCCTCGGAAAATATCGCAGACATGTGCCGCGCTTTATTTGAATACATATCGGAGCTTGGTCTTGAGGACCGTCTTGATGAGCTTGCGAAAAAGGAATCGGCAAGAGGAAAACCAAAATCCGCCGCCGAATTCTCCTCGCTTTACGGGATCATTCTCAATACGCTTGCCGATATTGGCGAGGCTATGGAGGATCAGGAAGCAAGTATTGAGGAGCTTTACACTATCTTGAAAACTGTATTTGATCAGACAGACATAGGCACTATTCCCACCTCCATTGACGAGGTCACGATAGGATCTGCCGCAATAATGCGTACATCAAATGTCAAATACACATTCGTTCTCGGTCTTTGCGAATCTATCTTCCCTGCCGCAGTGCGTGATACGGGAGTGTTTGGCGCGGGTGAGCGCGAACGGCTCAATTCACTCGACATTGAGCTATCGGCAGATGTGAACTCTCGCTCCTCGGACGAGCTTATCAACGGTCTTCGTGTCTTTTCATCGCTTGCAGCGAACCTGTATCTCTTTACCGCGACCTCCGAGCTTGGAGCGAGTGAGCAACGGTTTCCGTCTCTGGCTTTCAATCGTGTAAAGGTCCTTTTCCCAACTATCAATATTCACGAATTCAAAGGAAATGATTTTCAATATCTGACAAGCGGACCGAAAGGAGCGATCGGACATTTGAGAAGTATGAAAGGATCTTCCGAGGGTGAAGCTTTAAGGATCGCCGCCACGCCCTATCTTCCCTCTATGAGCCAACGTTCGCAAGCGGAAAGCTTTTCGCCGAAAGAACGTTTATCCGAAGCTATAACCTCAAAAAAGCGTTTTGAAAATATGACCCTTTCGTTTTCAAAATTTGAAAAATACGTATCCTGTCCGTTTAAATATTTTTGCTACTCCGAGCTTAAGCTGCGCGAGAGCGGACGGGCAAGGTTTGAATTTAACGATATGGGAACATTTGTTCACTACGTTCTTGAAAAGCTTTTGCGTTATTCTGTAACAGAGCTTTCCGACGGCTCGCTTCCCGACCGTGATATGATAATAAAAAAAGGAGATGCGATAGTTGACGAATACATCGACGGCATATTCCCGTCCGATTCTCAAACGCCAAAGAGATTATCTCACCTTTTTTCAAGACTTAAAAAGCTGTCGCGCCTCGTTATCGACAATATGCTCAAGGAAATGGAGCACAGCAAATTCAAACCTGCTTTCTTTGAATTAGAGACGAACGGCATCGGAAGCAACCCGCGCCCTATGGTATTTATTCCCGAAGACAAGAGCTATAAGGTCACTTTCACGGGTATTATTGACCGCGTCGATCTTTTCAAAAATGACGGCGAGGTCTATATAAGAGTTATTGACTACAAAACGGGCTCTAAGACATTCTCTCTTGGAGACGTTGAACACGGTATGAATCTTCAAATGCTTCTTTATCTTTGTACGCTTTGCCGCAACAGAGACAACGATTTTGCCCGTGTTTTAGGTCTTGAGCAAGGTAAGACGGCTACACCCGCGGGAATGGTATATCTTCTTGCCAAAGTACCCGTGATCTCTCTTGAAGACTATACGGAGGAAGACACCGTTATTCGATCTGCTGATTTTGAAATAGAGCGCAACGGATTATTGCTTGGAAACGAAGAGATACTTTATGCTATGAACGATGAGCTTGACTCTCAGTTTCTTGCGGGAATATCTCAAAAGGACGGAATACTCAGCGGAAATGCGCTCATAAGCGGTGAAAATTTCGAAAAGCTTTTCTCCGATATGGAAAAAGTGATCTTAAAAATAACCGCCGAAATGCGCAGTGGCTGTGCAGATGTCAGACCTTTAAAATATGACGGAAAAGATCCCTGTTCCTATTGCGAATACAAATCCGTATGCAGATACATTTCCAAATCTTAAGAAAGGAGGAGGTTTTATGGAAACAGAAAGAAAATGGACACCCGCGCAAAGAGATGCTATGAACACAAGAAATAAAACTCTTCTTGTCAGCGCAGCAGCAGGCTCGGGTAAGACCGCAACGCTTACGCAACGAATCATAAACTCTCTGACAAATGAAGATTCCCCCTCCGATATCGGAAAAATGCTTATCGTGACATTTACGAGAGCCGCCGCCGCGGAATTGCGTTCGAGAATATCCGAGGCTCTTACAAAGGAGCTTGCAAAAAATCCCTCAAGCAAACATTTGAATTCTCAAATTCTAAAGCTTGCAAGCGCGCAGATATGCACTATCGATGCGTTTTATATCGATCTTATAAGAACAAATTTCTCGCATCTCGGCATATCTCCGAATTTCAGGATAGCCGACGGCGCGGAGAACGCTTTGCTCGCAAGTTCTGTTATGTCGGATGTTTTTGACAATTTTTATGAGACAGAGCCCGATTTCCCTCGTCTTGTGGAATGTTTTGGCGGTGCGCGCTCTATAGACAACGTAAACAACGTTTTTATTTCTCTGTCCGAGAGATGCTCTAATATTCCCGAGGGGATACTGTATCTTAAAAACTTTGCTGAGGATCTTCAAGAAGATTCTCAACGTGATTTCTTTGCATCTCATATCGGCAAAGTGATACGTGACGAATCCATTGATTTTGCAAATCACGCTATAAAAGGTCTTAGCTTGGCTGTTGAGCATATCGAACTCTCTCCTGATTTTACGTCATATTATCACGGAGCTTTTTTTGAGCTTCTCGAATATTGCAAAAAGCTTCTTGAGCTTCTCAAACTTGAAAGCGGCGGATATAATGCCTGCCGTGAGCATCTTTCGTCATACGTATTCCCCGCATTGCCTAAGGGAAAGAAAAAATTTGAAGATAGCGAAGAAATGCTCTATTTTAAAGCTATACGCACCGACATAAACGCAGCTATAAAATCGCTTTACACATCATCCTTTGCAACTCCTCCCGATTCTGTAAAGCGTGCGATGGCTGACACCGCGCGTTATACTATGATCATATACAGCTTACTTGCGGAATTCGAAAAACGCATGGACGAGGAGAAAAAACGCCGAAACTATATGACATTTTCCGATGTCCGAAGATACGCTTTAAAGCTTCTTGTCGACGAAAACGGCGAGCCCTCGTCTATCGCAAAAGCATATTCAGAGCATTACACCGACATTTATATTGACGAATATCAGGACGTCGACAGAGTTCAGGATCTTATTTTCTCATCTATCGCAAAAAAAGACAATCGTTTTATGGTCGGAGATATAAAGCAGAGCATTTACGGTTTCCGAGGCGCTGAGCCTTTACTGTTTGCGGAATATCGCGAGGCTTTTCCCGATCTTCATTCAAAAGAAGCCACGGATAGCAACAGCGCGTCTATATTTATGTCCTCAAATTTCCGTTGCGATGAAAACATCATAGACTTTACAAATACCGTATGCTCATATCTTTTCAAGCATTGCGGAGATAATCTCGGATACACAAAAAAGGACGATCTTGAATGGGGCAAAGTTCCCCCGAATGAAGATTACCTATCTCCTCTCGTACACGTTGACATTATAATTCCTCCAAAAAGACCGACACCTGCTCAAATAAGGAAAGGCGCTCCTGATATCGATCCAAAGCTTTTCTTTAGCAACGACGAGTATGAAGCGAAATTTATTGCCGCAGAAATAAAACGGCTCATTGACAACGAAACGCTTGCAAATGGCAAGAAAATACGCCCATCAGATATCGCTGTACTTACGCGTAAGCATTCTCCGAAGGAGATACTCACACGCGAACTCAACGCCCTCGGTATAAAGACATCAAGCGGTGAGGAGGACAGATATTTTGCCGACCCTGACGTAATGATGATGATATGTCTGCTCAACGCAATAGACAATCCTCACAGAGATATTTATCTTGCGGGCGCTCTGCGATCTCCTATATTTGAGTTCACTCTTGAAGAAATGATATCTGTACGTTCTGTATGCGATACCTCTATGTCACTCTTCGATTCTCTTTTGACATATTCGGAAAAGGAAGATCCTCTTGCCGAAAAGTGCCGTGCTTTTTTGTCGTACCTTGAAGAATGGCGCGATCACGCGGCTTCTATGCCCGTTGACCGCCTGTTGAGGACCATACTTGATTCCGAACTCGTTATTTCTTCGGGACTTGAATCAAATCAAAGCGAGGGGGACGGTGGAAATCTGCTTCTTCTTTACGAATACGCGAGAAAATTTGAAAACGGTTCTTTCAAGGGACTTGGCGGCTTTATCGATTTTATAAACACGATGATGGAAGAAGGAAGAAAGATAGACGCGCCCGAAAAGGCGCTCTCCGAAGATCAGGTCGTTCTTATAACCTCTCACCATTCCAAAGGTCTTGAATTTCCCGTTTGCTTTCTTTTTGGCTGTTCAAAGCGGTTTACAGATCCCTCAAGCACCGAAAGTCTCGTGTTTGATCCTCACGTCGGACTTGCTCTGAAATTATCGGACGGTTCAAGCTTCGCTACAATAAATACGCCTTTACGCAAGGCTATTTTCACTAAAAAAAGGATATCCGAGCTTGAAGAAGAAATGCGTATTCTTTACGTTGCTATGACACGAGCAAGGGAACGCTTGTATATTACGGCAACAAGCGCAAGTGAGGAAAGAATGATCGCCGCGGCAAAAACCAATGCCTTTCTTCCCTCTCGTTATTCACTTCTTTCATGTAACTCTTACATACAGTGGATACTTACTGCGCTTGAGGCATCTGACAAAAATGATTTTTACGAGCTTAAGTTCCATGAGCTTCCAATGCCTACCGAGGATCATATATCGAACTTCCAATCCGAAACAAATGATAATGTACTTCTTCTGCCCGAAGTAAGCAAGGCAAACGTTGATCCCGACGAAAAGCTCCTTGCTCTTCTTGAAGAAAAATTCTCTTTTGAATACGGATACAAGGAGTTGAAGCGTGTACCTGCAAAGATATCCGTATCACGTTTGTCTCCCGACGTGCTTGATGAAAACGACACGTCCGTAGATCTTATCAATGACAAAAAAGCTACCGTTCCCGATTTCTTCCGTTTGGGTACAAAGAGATCGAAAAAAGCTACCGACCGCGGTACTGCTACTCACCTTTTCCTGCAATTCTGCGATTTTGCAAACGCTTTGAAAAACGGTGTTCGCGAAGAATTCAACAGATTGTATTCAAATGGTTTTCTGCCCAAGGACGCGGGTGAGCTTATCCGTTTTGATGAGCTTGAAAAATTCTTTAAAAGTGAACTTTGCGATATCATAACAAACGCCAAAAAGATCATTCGCGAACAAAGATTCAATCTTTTGCTTCCGCCCGATAATTTTACTCGCGACAAGGAGCTTCTTGCTAAAATCAAAGACGAATCTCTTGCGGTTCAGGGTGTTATCGACCTTATCGTTATAGACAAGGACAACAGGCTTTACCTGTTCGACTACAAGACCGACAGGCTCACGGGAGAAGAGCTTGAAAACGATCTGCTTGCGAATCAGCGGTTAAACGGACTTCACGCTATGCAGCTCTCTTACTACAAAAAAGCCGCAGAGCTTCTGTTCGACAGAAGCTGTGACCGAGTGGCAGTTTACTCGACCCACGCGGCAAAGCTTTTTGACATTGATCCCATTCCACTCGATTATCCCAAAGATATTCTATAATAAAATCAACAAAACCGTCGGCACGAATCGTGTCGACGGTTTTCTCTTTTTATATGACAAAACACTTTTATATTTCATATCCTTTTTATAGAGGGCTTCACGCCTTCAAAAAACAAACAGGAGATTTTTAATGCCAACCATAGAAAATTTTGCGACCGTTCGCTACACCTCAGGCGGTGTTGCGGCAACTACGGTCTCCAATATTGCGCAGATAGACCTTACCTCCTCCGTTACCTTTGACAAGAGAACGGTTGGAAGCACCTATTCCGAGGGTGACACCGTCACCTATATCATGACTGTCAGCAACACGTCGTCAGCTCCGCTGAATACGGTAAGCATTACCGACAACCTCGGCACTTTTACCGATCAAACAGGTGACCTTACCCCTTTGACCTATGTTGGTCCAGCTATTCTTCTCGTTGACGGACAGGACGCAAGCGCGAACCTTACCACCGACAGCTCAAGCTCTTCCCAGCTTATATTCACTATTCCCGCACTTGCCGCAGGGGCTACTGCAAATATCATCTATACTGCCAGAGTAAACGAATTTGCTCCTCTTGAGCTTGATTCGGCTATCGTAAACGAAGCAACGCTTACGACTGACTCAGATTGTGCTGACGGAAGCGCATCGGCAACCGTCACGGTAGCACCCGCGGCAGACGTTTCTATATTCAAGCAAATGTCGCCCAACCCCGTAGTTTGCGGAGATACTGTAACCTACACCATTAGACTTTACAACTACGGCAATATCGATGCCGAAAACGTACAGCTTATAGACGTTTTCGATCCTATCCTCACGAATATAACAGTGTCCCGCAACGGTGTGCTTCTTGAGGGTACAGCTTATCTTTACGAAAACGGTACGCTTACAGTTCCCGCAACGGCAACGGATACAATCCCCGCCGCTACCTTTACGCGTGATGCCACCACAGGAGAGGTAGTCGTTACACCCGGAACGGTTGAATACGTGATAACGGGAGTTATCTGACAGCTTTAACCGTTTTGTAAAACAAACAACGCAAAAACAGCCGTGTTTTTTTTACCACGGCTGTTAGTCTTATTTATTAATTATATTCTTGCAACGCCCGTCTTTTTTGCCGCTTCGATAACAGCTTTAGCTACTACGGGAGCAACGCTCTTATTGAGAGCGGAAACGATTATGTTCTCCTCGTTAAGCTCGTTCTCGGGGATAAGAGAAGCAAGAGCGTGAGAGGAAGCGACCTTCATCTCTTCATTGATACAAGATGCTCTGCAATCAAGCGCTCCGCGGAAGATTCCGGGGAATGCGAGAAGGTTGTTTATCTGGTTAGGGAAATCGGAACGACCCGTACCGACAATTCTTGCGCCCGCCTTCTTTGCAAGATCGGGCATGATCTCGGGAGTGGGGTTTGCCATGGGGAATACTATAGAATCCTTTGCCATGCTTGCGATCATTTCCTCAGTAACGATATTCGGAGCAGAAACGCCTACGAAAACGTCTGCGCCCTTGAGCGCGTCTGCAAGTGTTCCCTGCTTATGCTCCGCGTTGGTGATAGCTGCCATAGCCGCCTGAGCGGGATTCATTCTGCCGTCACCCTCGCAAAGAATACCGTTAATATCGCACATAAGCATCTTCTTAGGATCTGCGCCCATATTGATGAGATGCTTTGCGATAGATATTCCTGCCGCACCCGCGCCACTCATTGTGATGCGAACATCGGAGAGATTCTTTCCAACTACCTTAAGCGCGTTGAGAAGAGCCGCCGCAACAACGATAGCTGTACCGTGCTGGTCATCGTGGAATATCGGGATATCGCAGGTCTCTTTAAGTCTGCGCTCTATCTCAAAGCAACGGGGTGCGGAAATATCCTCAAGGTTTACACCTCCAAAGCTTCCCGCGAGAAGAGTGATCGTATTAACGATAGTATCAACGTCTTTAGAACGAATGCAAAGCGGAAATGCGTCAACATCCGCAAATTCCTTGAAGAGTACGCACTTACCCTCCATAACGGGCATACCTGCCTCAGGTCCGATATCTCCAAGACCGAGAACTGCAGTACCGTCAGTGATAACCGCAACAAGGTTTTTACGGCGTGTAAGCTCATAAGACTTATTTACGTCCTTCTGTATCTCAAGACAGGGCTCTGCTACACCTGGGGTGTACGCAAGAGAAAGGTCCTGACGGTTCTCAACGGGAACTCTTGAAACTACCTCTATTTTGCCGTTCCATTCATAGTGCTTCTGCAAAGATTCTTCTCTGATATTCATAATTCAATTTTCCTTTCAATCAATCTTCAAATGGGAATTTATAGTTCAAGCCAAGCTCATCGCGAACCGCGATAAACTCTTTCTGAACAGACTCGTTTATCGGAACACCTGCGTGGCGAGCAAGACGGATCTCGTGCTCCTTCTCACCTGCGGTATATATGCGCTCTGCACCCGGAGCTTTCTGTGTCGAACGAACCTCACGAATGATATCGCCTGCGTTCTTACGGCAAACATCTTCGCCGAGGAAATGGTCGGTATCGATAGCGATAAAGAAGTGTCCGAGTCCGAAAGGTCTCTTGTTGCCGTTTTCATCCTTACCCGTAAGGTACTGACCGTAGTGTCCGCTCTGAAGAACCGCACTCATAAGCTCAACGAACATAGCAAAGCCGTAGCCCTTATATCCGCATCCCTCTTCACCGGGTCCGCCGAGAGTACAAAGAGCAGCCTCGCCGCGTGCCATAGTCTTGAGAGCATCGTCAGCAGTTCCCTCGTAAGCCTTGCCATCATTACCGACAAGTGCGCCTGCGGGAGCATCCTTACCTATACGTGCGTAGTACTCAAGCTTACCGTTCTGATAAGTAGAGGTAGCCGCATCAAAGTTGAAATCAAATTCCTCATCGGTAGGAACACCGAGAGTTAAGGGGTTTGTACCCAAAGCACCCTTTACACCAAATGTAGGAGCAACGGTAGGACGAGCGTTAGTACCTGTAAGACCGATACAACCCGCCTTGGTTGCCATAGAGGTGTAGTAGCCTGCGATACCGTAGTGGCAGGAGTTACGAACAACTACCATACCCATACCGTACTTTTTAGCCTTTTCGATAGCCATAGACATAGCCTTGTATCCGATAACCTGACCCATACCGTCGTGACCGTCTACTACTGCGGTAGTCTCGGTCTCCTTTATGATCTCAAAATTGGTTATAGGATTCTGGATACCTGCCTTGATTCTGTCAAGGTAAATGGGCTTGAAGCGGTTGCATCCGTGAGATTCAATACCTCTTTTATCAGACTCAAGAAGAACGTCCGCACAGATCTCTGCGTCTTCGCGAGGGATACCGTAACCAACAAAAGCGTCGATTACAAAGTTTGTGATCGTATTCCAATCAACAATATTTGTCTTTGCCATTTTTTCATCCTCCGTTAAAAATTATTTTTTATAACAAATGCATTATATCACACAAAATTTTTATTTTCAATAGTTTTTAAAATTCTGAAAATATTTTCAGTGTTTTATTTAAATATGTTAATTTTAACATGAAATACGCAAAAAACAAACGCAAAAATAACACAAGAAAACATTCCTTGTGTTATTTTCGTTTATATTTTTGACAATTTATTTTTTACGGAATTAACAATATTCAACGAATCCTCTTCAAAATCAAAGTAGAAAGAAATATTAGAACTATCTTCTTCTGAATTGTTTGATATTATTATCTCGCTTGCATTGACAGTGAGATGCTCAAATAAGATCAATTCGGGATAAAAGATATCTAAAATATGATTTGAAATATCCACAACGGCGTACTTGCCCTCTTTTGACAAATATATGGCAATTTCCGAACTCGTGATCACAGCTAAATTAACTGCTTTTGAGAAAATATTTTTAAGATAACCTTTAGTATTTTCGTCAAGAGAATTTAACAGCTCCTCATTTTTTATAGCGTTGAGCATATGCTTAGCATATTTTTCGTCTATTTTAACGTATTCTAATGTCGCGAACGTATCTGCCATATCACCTATATCTATATCTTCAAAAAAAGCTCTTTTGTAAATAAGATATATATCTTCCGTTTCCAAAGGAACTTTTTTTATAAATGAGTGAGGCTCATATTCGTTGTGCATGGTATTTCTCCTTTGAATTTTATTAAAAAGCAAAAAGTGCGTCCCATTAAGAGACGCACAAAAAACGTATCTCTTAATGCCGCGACGCACTTTTACCCATAACAAAGGTAAGAGAATACATTTTTGTCAAATAGTATTCCCTTTATTATGGGCGTATTAAGTTGTGCGTCGCAAAATTATTATACCATTATTTTAATCTCTTGTCAATACAAGTTAGTATAATAAAAACAAAAAAGTGCGGCAACAGGAGTCACCGCACGAAAAACGCAAACCCGATTGCTGCGAAACAAACTTTAACAGAATTGGGGATATAAAATCTTGCCAAATATGCCAAAGTGAATTTGCGTTTTTACCAAATCCATAAAGACATATTTGACTAAAAAAGGGTATAGTATCCCCATAAAAAGAAAATACCCCTGATTCTGTCTATTAAGTTTGTTTCGCATCATTAATTATAACATGATTTTAATTTTTTGTCAATATATGAAAAATAAAATAACACAGAGAAAGGTTTGTGTGGTATCATACGCAAAACCGTTTTCTGTGTTATTTTGATTCAAATAAATTGCGGTTTGTCGGTGAGAATGTTATATCGATTGATTGGTTAAAATCGTTTGTATTAGGACCGTCGAGGACGCCGGTCCCTACAAGATAAATTATGATCGTTAAGGTTTTCCATCGCCTCACGGCGAGGTATATATGTGCAATTTTTACACACTGTAGGGAACGGCGTCCTCGACGGTCCGTTACCATTCGGTTAAATTTATGCGAACATTAACACACCGACAAATAAAAATTTGGCAACACAGACTGCGGTTCTGTGTTTTTTATTGGTTTCTCCAAAAAAGCGTTTGCAGAACGTTAAAATTCCGCAAACGCTTTTTCTGTTTTTAATTTTTTAAATTATGCCTTTGCCACGACGAGTGCGCACCAGCCGTTTTCCTCGGCTCTCTCGACTATACGGAAGCCGTTTGCTTCAAACGTATTTATTACGTCGTCAGCACGTTCTACGATTATTCCCGATGCGAGAATGACCGAATTTTCGTTCATATACTCCGCAACGTCGGGTGTCATTCGGATTATTATATCCGCGACGATATTCGCGCAAATGAGGTCATACGCGCCGCCGCTTTTATCAACGCCTTTGAGAAGATCGGACGTATCGCACGTCACCTTTTGTGAAAGTCCGCTATCCTTGATATTCTCCCTTGCGACCTTTACCGCAACGGGATCGATATCGTAAGCCTTACACTCACGCGCGCCGAGCTTTGCCGCGCAGATAGCGAGTATTCCGCTTCCGCAACCAACGTCAAGCACACGCATATTTTCTTTCGTATATTTTTCAAGCAGACCTATAACGAGCCTTGTCGTCTCGTGTGTTCCCGTTCCGAAAGCCATACCCGGATCCATACGAACAATTACATCGTCAGGACTTTCGTCGTACTTTTCCCAAGCGGGAACTATGACTATTCTCTCCCCTATTCTTATCGGCTTATAATAAGCCTTCCAGGAGTTTGCCCAGTCCTCCTCATTAACGCCGCTTACCTCGATCTTCGCGTCGATCGAAAGAGTGTTACATCTCTCTCTCAAAAACACAAGTGTATCGTTTACTCCGTTATCGGCAGGCAGATATACGCTTACCGAAGCTATCGTTTTATCGGCGTTAAGTATGCTCTCATCTATCAGATCTCCATAGCAGGTCTTAAGATCGATATCGCTATAATCCTCTATCTGAAGATAATTTGATATCATATTCATCACTGCTACGAGCTCGTCAAGCTGTTCAAGCTTAACTGTAACCTTTATTTGTGTCCATTCGGATTGAATTCCCCAATCCTCGCAGGTATAATCCTTGTCCATTTTTACGATCAGCCTTTCGGTTATTTTTTATCGAATATGCGCTTGAAAAAGCCGCTCTTTTTGGAGTAATTGCTATCTCCGCAAGCATCCGCAAACGCTCTCATATGGTCCTTTTGCTTTTCGCTAAGACCTTTGGGTATCTCAACGTTTACAGTAAATATCAGATCGCCCTTGCGGTTCTGATTATTGATATAGGGTAGTCCCTTTTGTCTTATTGTAAAGGTCGTTCCGGGCTGAGTTCCCTCGGGTATCGTGTACTTAATATTCCCCTCAAGCGTAGGTACGTCTATCTCCGCGCCAAGCGTTGCTTCGGCAACGGTAAGCGGTACTTCGCAATAGAGGTTATATCCGTCGCGTTCAAAGATCGCGTGGCGTTTTACGATAACCGTGATTATAAGATCGCCCGCAGGCCCTCCGTTACGTCCGTCACAGCCTTGTCCGCGAAGCGCGATACGCTCTCCGTCGTCAATTCCCGCAGGGATCGAAACGCTGAGCTTTTTATTTACTTTTACGTATCCCGTTCCGCGGCAGTTAGTACACGGATCTTTGATCGTCTTACCCGTTCCGCGACAGCTATCGCAAGTTGTTGTAGACTGAAACGCCATACCGCCGAGTCTTTGCGTGATCCTTCTCTGTCCGCTTCCTCCGCACACACGACAGGTCTCGGCACTCGTTCCCTTTTTAGCACCCGAGCCTCCGCAATCGTCACATTTCTGAACTCTGTTAAAGGAAACGTCCTTCTTTACGCCGAACGCCGCCTCCTCGAACGTGATAGTAACTCTCGCACCGACATCGTCGCCGCGCATTGGAGCGTTACGGTTTCTCTGTGACGAACCAAATCCGCCGCCGAAAAAGCTTCCGAAAATATCTCCGATATCTCCGAAATCGAATCCGCCGTCAAATCCTGCTCCGCCTCCCGCCGCGGGATCAAACGCCGCGTGTCCGAACTGATCATATTTTGCCTTTTTATCGGCATCGGAAAGAACCGCGTACGCCTCATTTATCTCCTTGAATTTAGCTTCGGCATCGGCATTTCCCGGATTTACGTCGGGGTGATATTTTTTTGCAAGCGAGCGATAAGCCTTTTTTATTTCCGCTTCTCCCGCCCCTTTATTTAGTCCTAAGACCTCGTAATAGTCTCTCTTATCTGCCATATATGCTCCCAAAAGCCGCTTTTGCGGCTATGATTTACCTTTTTTCAAAATTCCCTTTATACGCCCATACGGGAAAGAGCCTTTCGGCACTTCCCCGCAGGATCGATATTATTAGTTGTTTGTCTTATCCTCGTAATCGGCGTTGTAATAAGTTCCGTCACCGTTTGCGCCGCCATTTCCTCCTGCTGCCGCGTTAGGATCAAAGCCCTGACCCTGAGCCGCGCCGCTCTGTGCGTAAAGCTTTTCGGAAAGTGCGTAGAAGGACTTTTCAAGAGCCTCTGTATCAGCCTTGATAGCCTCTGTATCGCCGCCTGCGATAGTGGTCTTGAGCTTTTCGATTGCCTCCTTAACGGGAGCCTTATCTGCCTCGTCAACCTTATCGCCGACCTCGTTAAGAGTCTTTTCAGCCTGGAATACCATAGAATCCGCACGGTTCTTGGTATCTACCTGCTCTTTGAGCTTCTTGTCTTCCTCCGCGAACTTTTCTGCGTCCTTAACTGCCTTATCTATATCCTCTTGGGACATATTGGTAGAAGAAGTAATAGTGATGTTCGTCTCCTTACCCGTTCCAAGATCCTTTGCGCTTACGTTTACGATACCGTTTGCGTCGATATCAAATGTTACCTCGATCTGAGGAACTCCGCGGGGAGCTGCGGGAATACCGTCGAGAATAAATCTTCCGAGCGTGGTGTTATAAGCAGCCATCTCGCGTTCACCCTGAAGAACGTGGATCTCAACAGAGGTCTGACCGTCAGCCGCAGTCGAATACACCTGACTCTTCTTTACGGGAATGGTTGTGTTTCTCTCGATTATCTTATTAGAGATTCCTCCGAGCGTTTCGATACCGAGAGACAGAGGAGTTACGTCGAGAAGGAGAAGATCCTTAACGTCGCCGCCAAGAACTCCGCCCTGAATAGCCGCACCGATAGCTACGCACTCATCGGGGTTGATTCCCTTGAACGCGTCTTTACCGAGGAATTTCTTAACTGCCTCCTGAACCGCGGGGATTCTGGTCGAACCACCGACGAGAAGTATCTTATCGACCTCAGATACGCTGAGTCCAGCATCGGAAAGTACCTGTCTTGTCGGACCCATTGTTGCTTCTACGAGGTCCGCTGTGATGCGGTCGAACTCTGCTCTTGTGAGAGTTGCGTCGAAATGGAGAGGTCCTGCCGCGGTTGCCGTGATAAAGGGCAGATTGATGTTCGTGCTTGACATACCCGAAAGCTCGATCTTTGCTTTCTCAGCAGCTTCCTTAAGTCTCTGCATTACCATCTTGTCGTTACGGAGATCAACTCCGTTTTCAGCCTTGAAACGATTTACCATCCAGTCGATAACTCTCTGGTCGAAGTCATCGCCGCCGAGCTTGTTGTTACCTGCGGTAGCAAGAACCTCGAATACGCCGTCGGAGATCTCAAGCAAGGATACGTCGAACGTACCGCCGCCGAGGTCGAATACCATTATCTTCTGGTCTGCTTCCTTATCCATACCGTAAGCAAGAGCTGCGGCTGTAGGCTCGTTGATTATACGAAGCACCTCAAGTCCCGCGATCTTACCTGCGTCCTTGGTTGCCTGTCTCTGAGCATCAGAGAAGTAAGCGGGAACGGTGATTACCGCCTGCGATACGCTTGTTCCGAGATATGCCTCTGCGTCTGCCTTAAGCTTCTGCAGGATCATAGCGGAGAGCTCCTGAGGAGTGAACGACTTGCCGTCGATATCCTTTTTATATGCAGAACCCATCTCACGCTTGATACTGATGACAGTTCTGTCGGGGTTGGTGATAGCCTGACGCTTTGCGACCTGACCTACCATTCTCTCACCCGTCTTTGTAAATGCTACTACCGAGGGAGTAGTTCTCGCTCCTTCGGGATTGGGTATTACGATAGGCTCTCCGCCTTCATATACCGCTACGCAAGAGTTTGTTGTACCTAAATCTATACCAATGATCTTTCCCATGATTAAATCCTCCTTTATGGGTTTGTTTTTGTTTTTTAATATTATTAGCCGTTTTAAGTTCGGCGAAACTTTCCTTTTTAATTTGCTACTTTTACCATAGAATAACGAAGCACCTTATCTCCGCGGATATATCCCTTCATGAAGACCTCGGTTATCTCGTTCTCTCCGTAATTTTCGTCATCGACGTGCATCACGGCGTTATGGACGTTGGGATCGAATTGCTTTCCGAGAGCTTCTATCTCGCTAACTCCCATCTTTTCCATTACTTCATTGAAGCTTTTAAGTGTGAGCTCAAGTCCTTTTGCAAGAGGATGCTCTGCATCCTCTCCGCTATACTGTGCCGCTCTTTCAAGGTTATCAAGTATCGGAAGTATCTGTGTCAGCGCATCTATATACGCATCTGCGTAAACGCCTTCCCTTTCCTTTGCGGAGCGTTTGCGGAAATTATCGTATTCGGCGAAAACTCGCATATACTTGTCATTTGCCTCGGCAATCTTTGCTTCACTCTCCGCAAGTGCCTTTTCAAGCTTTGCTATCTCCGCGTCGGCTTTTTTTGCTTTCCTTTTTTCTTTTCCCGAAAGCTTTTCGTCAGCCGTCTCTTCCGATATCTCCTCCGAAGTATTTTCGTTTTCCGCTATATCTTCGACAGTCACATTATCCTGTGTAGTCTCAAACTCTTCTACATTTGGATTCTTATTTTCTTCCATTTCATCCTCCTTCTTTCTCTTCCTTTGCAGGTCCTATCTTATTATTCGGTTCTTCATTTATCATTCCCGAAATACTGCCGCTTATCTCGTCTATCGTTTGCAAGACCTGCTTATAATTCATACGGCGAGGTCCGAGCACTCCGATAACACCGACTGTACGTCCGTTTTTCTTTATAGGCTTAAAAACAAGTGAAGAATTATTCATGACCTTAACGGGACTTTCCGAACCGATCAAAACGTTTATATCATCATTTTCGGGTTGAGAGATAAGATCAAGTATCTCGTCTTGACTCTCAAGTGTTCCGAGAAGCTCGCCAAGCTGATCGGTATCCGAATACTCGGGATATTTGAGAAGATGATTTAATCCCGAAAGACGAAGCTCACCGCCGTCCATCTCGTTCATGACCTCATAAACGCATTTTACGGAAGGATTTACAAGGTGAGCCTCGTCACCCATCTCGTTTTCCATTTCCATTATTATCGGAAGCGTTATCATATCCGCGCTTAATCCGCACAACGCGGTATTAAAAATATCCGATAGCTTTCTGAGTCCATGCTCTGTAACGGTCGACATAGTCGAAACCTTTTTTGTTTTTACCGCGCCGCCTGACGTTATCATTACCATTGCAAAGTGATTTCTGTCTATCGGTATCATTTCGAACTTTTGCATCGTTACCGAAGAAATACGCGGCTTTATCGCGATACCCGTATAATTCGTCATAGAAGACGCAAGCTTTGATGCCGTCTCGAGTATCTGGTCGATCTCAGACATCTTTATCTTCATTATCTGTCCGATCTGCGCTACCTCTCTGGTCGTTTTGGCGTATTGCTCAACAAGACTGTCTACGTAAAAGCGGTATCCCTTCTCACTTGGCACTCTCCCCGCCGAAGTGTGAGGCTGCTGAAGATATCCAAGCTGTTCAAGCTCCGCCATCTCGTTTCTTATCGTCGCGGAAGAACAGGTGAGGAGATTGTTTTGCATTATATACTTAGATCCCACGGGATCTCCGCCCTCTATATGAGCTTCAACGATAGCTTTAAGTATCAGCTTTTTTCTTTCGCTGAGTTCTTTTTTATTGATCATATCGTTAGCCATATTTTTCTCCTCCCCTATTATTTTTAATTTGGGTTTTAGCACTCTTTTGTTTCAAGTGCTAACCACTGTATAAAATTTATCACGTTTTCGCTCTTTTGTCAAGGGTTTTTCAAAAGTTTTTTGCGATTTTTTTGTTAATTATTTATGAACTGTGCTAATTTATCGGTATATACTTGAATTCACCAACTTTTAATGTCAAAATTTGTGTTTTTCAGTACTTTTATATTTTTCAATACATAAATAATCTTAATTTTTTCAAAAGTATTGCTTTTATATTTTTTATATGTTATAATTATTTTAGTTTAAAAACATACTTGGAGGTATTAAAATTATGTTTAAAAAGCTTGGCGTTCAGCTCTATACCGTCAGAGATTATCTCAGAGATCCCGAGCTTGCGGATTTCACTTTTGGAAGACTTGCAAAGATGGGTTATTCCGAGGCTCACACTTTCTCTAATGAATTAGATGAAAAGGTGTTTGGTGAGATCATGGCAAAGCATGGATTCTCTGTTGTTGGTACGCACTACGATCTCAAAAAGATCATAAATGATCCTGAAAGAACTATTGAGATTCACCGTATGTGGAACACCACGAATATCGGTATCGGAAGTATGCCCATTGACAGGAGCAGCCTTACGCTTGAGGCTGTTAATAAATTTGTTGCGGATTACAACAAGGCTGCCGAAATGTACGCAAAGGAAGGTTTCAAGCTTACATATCACCACCACAATTTTGAATTTGCAAGAGTTGACGGATACAAGACGATAATGGATATTCTTGTTGAAGAATTTGACCCCGAAAACATTACATTCGTTGCTGACACCTGCTGGCTCGCGGCGGGCGGCGCTGACGTTTGCGAATGGCTTGAAAAGCTCAAGGGCAGGATCGACATTCTTCACCTTAAGGATATGTCTATGAAATACGATCCCATATCAAAGAAATTCCTCCCCTACATCACCGAGGTCGGACACGGAAATCTCACATGGGATCCCATTATGGAGACTGCTGAAAAGATCGGCGTAAAATCTTACGTTGTTGAACAGGACACCAATTTCGTCGTTACTCCCTTCAACAGCCTCAAGATGAGCGCGGACTTCCTTGCAAAGTACATGAAGTAAAATAACAATAAATATTAAAAGCGAAGACCGCTTTCACGAAAATTTTGTGAAAGCGGTCTTTATCTGTAAATATTTAATTTGCTTCGGTTCTTAATTCTATTCCCGTTACTTTGTCATTTGGATCTATCGAAAATTCTATTACGTAAGAGCCATCTTGATAAAGAAGACGCCCTTCCTTTTCTACAAGCTTATCACCGTACGCAGTTTCTACGTTCGTTTTTGTTGCCCCTATACGGATTCCTTTAGACGTATCAACCGTATCGTCGCGAAGCTTTAATCCGTCTATTATCTCATCATCGCCATTCTTTACCGTATAGACAAAAATTGAAGAATATGCGTACACCCACTGATCCCCCGCGCCTTCTCCGCAAGAAGCTACAAAATTCGATGAAAGAGGCTCTCCGAGTTTTGTCAAAGTAGTATTCGCTTTATTTCCGAGCGAAATATTTATCCCCTTATATCTGACCGAAAACGCACCGATCTCGGCATTTTCCGCGTCCTTATCGTTTTCAACGGCATTATCGTCGGAATCGTTGTTTTTATCCTTTTCGTCACAAGCAACCGCACAAAAAACAAGTATAAGCGCTAAGGTAAGTGCCAATAAAATTTTAGCGATCTTTTTCATAATAATCAATTCCTTTTTATTTATTTTTGTTCTTCCATCTGTCTCTTTCTTTCGTAATAGACCTTTGCAAGTTCGTCCCATTCCGAGCTTTCGCTTGATGCGTTAAATCCATGTGAAGCTTTAAGTATCTCTCCGAAATATCTCGTCATTTTCTCCGCGCCGTAAACGTTGAGATGCGCGCCTGCGTCGTATGTATCTGTGGACCAATCTATTCCTATACGTTCACATTCGGGAATAAAATTATAATACGCGAGTCCGTGATCTTCTGCATAATTTGTGATCTGATCGTTCCACTCATCGTACCACCAATATCTCCAAGAGTTTGTCGGAGCTTTTACGAGTATAAGCTCACTTCCGTTATCCTCACAAAGACTGCGCATTTTATCAAGATATTCCATTGCCGTCTTTGGCAATGTGTAATCAGAAAGACCGCGCACAAGCTCACTTTGATCCGTAGTCATCGGAGCTATTCCCGTCTGCATAAGATATCCGCTATCCGAAACGCTCGTCGTATCTTTAAAAATGTAACGAAAATCATCTCCGTTAAGCTCGGTTATACGAGAATGATACCTCAATATTGGGAAAATATAGTCGAGCATATTTTCTTCTTTTGTCATAGACGCTTTTATCGCGTTCCATTTTGATCCCGACCATTTCATTCCGTCAAGTGTCATTCGGTTAAATTCCTCGCTCTGCGGATTTCCGTATTTTAACGCGTACACGTTAAACACGACCGCCTTTGGCTTTTCGTTCTTAAAAACGTCCTCAAGCAGATAATACGACTGCCAAGGAAGCTGCTGTGCGCTGCCGCGAACATATGAGCGTATTCCGTATTCCTCCCAAAGTATTGCGGGAACGAATGTCTCATATACCTCGCAGTCTCCGACGAAAATCACATCGTGGTCCAAGCCCGAGCTATAATATTCGCCGACAAGAGCTCCTTCTCGGTTATCTGTATATTTCGGTATTACAAGCGCCTGTAATACGGCAAGCAAGATCACCGTTACAAGAAGCGCACAAACCGTTGCTACAATTCTTTTTTTCATTTAATATCCAACTAATATTTTTATTATTATCAAAATTGATTATAAATAAACTGTGTTGCATCGTAATTTATGCCATATGCGCCGAAAAGTATTATAGCTATGAAGATCACAGCGGCAAGGGACACGTTTATGACAGGCTTTTCGTAAAGCGCTTCCCTTATGTCCCTCTTTTGCGTAACGACGCCGATAACGCAGACTGCCGCAACGGCAACAGCTATTATCACAAAATCCGAGACGTTAAGTCCAAGGTCGAGTATTCCTCCGCCTAAAAGCTTACCGTAATTAAAAGTCGTAAGCATACTTCCCCACAGTCTAAAGGTAAGTCCTACGTCGCGGTAACAGTCAAGTGAACGTATGATCCCCATAAGCAAAAAGGTTCTTGCGACCGAGAAGAAATAATATCCTCTATTTGCGACAAGCTTTGGAAATTTAGCTCGGAATTTTTTATAAAGCGGCTCAAACTCACGGGAAACAAGTATCACCGCGCAGTTGAGCAGACCCCAGACTATAAAATTCCAACCCGCACCGTGCCAAAGTCCCGTCAAAAACCAAGTAACTATCGTTGAAATATACACGGGAACTCTCATTCCGAGAGACTTTCCGAAACGCTTTCTGCTAAATGTCGAGAACTTTTTCATAGGTCCGCAGACAGAAAGCGAGTTGAAAACGTAATCGTTGAACCAGCTTCCCATCGTTATATGCCAACGGTTCCAATATTCCTTCGTTGACGTTGATGAGAACGGGTGCTTGAAGTTCTCCGCAAGGCGTATTCCGAGAGCCTCGGCAATACCGATAGTAATATCGATGCCGCCCGTAAAATCGGCGAATATCTGTATAGAATAAACGACAATAAGTAAAAGAACGTATGCTCCTTTATATTCGGTAGGTTCATCGAGCATCGTCGTCATAAGTACGACTATTCTGTCGGCAATAACAAGCTTTTTGAAGTAGCCCCAAAGTATTCTTTGAAGTCCGAACGTAAAACTCTTTCCACTGAATTTATGCGGAGCAAAGAGTTGGGGCGCAAGGTCCGAAAAACGCGAGATAGGTCCTTGCACAAGTTGAGGAAAGAATGATACGAAAAGTGCGAATCTTGCCACGTTTTTCTCGGGCTCGGCTTTCGCTCTGTACACGTCGATAAGATATCCCATCGACTGAAATATGTAAAATGATATTCCCATCGGCAAAAGCAGAGATGGGATAGCAAGCGGTTCTTTTCCAAATGCTCCGATAACCGAATTGAGATTCGAGATCGCAAAGCCCGTATATTTTATGACCGCGAGTATTCCGAAATTAAAAAACAGTCCCGCAACAAGAACGGGAAAACGGCGTTTTCTCTGCTTTGCTCGGTAAGCTTTTTTCGTTTCCTTGTCAAGCTCGTCCTTGTGTGTCTCTATATACGAGTTCTCCTTTTGCCGCATACGCCCCATTATAAGAGCCACAGTATACGATGACAGAGTGGTTATGAGAATAAACACAAGTGAATCAAGTCCTGCAAACGCGTAAAAAATATAGCTCGCGGCAAGAAGCAGACACCATTGATATTTCCTCGGAAATAAATAATAAGTGAGGAAAAACACAGCCAAAAAGGCTATGAAGCCATAGGAGGTAAACAGCATTCTGTTATCTCCTTATTTTATTCTTCGTCCAAACGGTTTATAAGAGTCATAAGAGCCTGTACAGAATTGAAGTTCTCGGGAACTATCTCTTCCGCGGGAATAGAAACGCCCATTTCGGCATCTATCTCTGTAACGATCGCAACTATGTCGAGCGAGTCGAGTATTCCGTCGTCCACGAGATCCTCTGTATTTTCAAAATCGACTTCAGGGTGAAGCGAGGAGAGTATTTTAAGAAGTTGTTCCATTTTTGTTGTTCTCCTGATTTTTTATTTTTTGGAAAGTTATTTACAGTGATGCGGCTTTTTCCTTAAGTGTTCGACGGTCGGTCTTTCCGTTATCGGTAAGCGGCATAACGTCGAGCTTTATACAGAATGCGGGCATCATATAACGGGGCAAATAGGTTGCAAGAAACATTGAGAGCTCACTCTCGGCGATATCTCCGACATAGAACAAAACGATACGCTTCACATCGGCATCATAAACACAACACGTCCTTTTTACGCTATCGCACTTTTGTGCGGCGGAATCTATCTCGCCAAGCTCGATACGGTGTCCCATATGCTTTATCTGAGAATCCTTACGGCTGACAAACACAAGCTCACCGTATTCGTTTATACGTCCGATATCTCCCGTTCTGTAAATACGCTCGGGATAGAACTTATTAAGCGGATTCTGAACAAAGACCTCCGCGGTCTTTTCGGGATTATTATAATATCCGAGCGTTAGACAAGTACCGCGTATGCATATCTCACCCTGCTCACCGATATCCGCTCTTTCGTCTTTATCGTTAAGAAGAATGATATCGGTATTGTCAAAGGGTCTGCCGACAGGTATCGGTTCGCTCTCGCAAAGCTCCCTGTCCGCTCTCCAATAGCAAGACATACCCGTTGCCTCGGTCGGTCCGTAAAGATTGAAGAATTTGGCATTGGGCAGAGCTTTTCTCCAGATATCGTATTGCTTACGCGGGAACACCTCGCTTCCGAACGCTATCTTCGTCAAGGTCTTGGGCGTTCTGTTCTCAAGCGCGCCGAGTGACGATATCTGAACAAATGCTGAAACGACCCAACAAACAGTATTTATTTTATTTTCGTCAAGATAATCGAGCAGTCTTACGGGGAACGAAAAAAGCATTTTCGGAACGAAGTACGTCGTCGCGCCGAATTTTAGCGTAGGCATAAGCTCTTTTAGGGGCGCGTCGAAATAAAGCGGAGTTTGATTTGCAAAGACCGTATCCTCCGAAAATTCGAGCGCTTCCGACAACGTCTCGGTATAATCTATGACCGAACGGTGACAAGCGACGACTCCCTTCGGAACTCCCGTAGAGCCCGAGGTAAATACGACATATATCGGGTCGGTATCGCACTGATGTGCGCGAATTTCGTCAAGAAGCGCCGTATTCTCTTCCGTTTCCGCTATATCGTCGTAAAGCCAAACATTTTCTACACCGAGAGTTTTTGCGGTCTTTTCGTTCTTTTTGTCGCAAATGATCGCTCTCGGCGAAAGGCTTTTGAATATTGCCTCTATTCTTGTAACAGGCATTTTTTCGTCAATGCAAACGTAAAAACAGCCTGCGTATATAACACCCCAAAAAGCCGTAACTGTGCGGGGATGCTTGTCCATAAATATTACTATCGGCTCTCCGCCAAACCCGTTCTGGGCAAGATACGTTCCGATAGCTCTCGCGCCGCGGCTGACCTCGGAAAAAGTCATTCCCTCTTTACCCGTTGAAAAGGCAAGCTTATCGGGAACACGAGACGCGGTTTTTTCTAAGTATTCAAGTATATTCTTCTGCATAGCGGTCAACTCAAAGGTGTGGTTTCGGCGGTGGGGTATTTTGAAGGATCAAACGCATAGAATGTTAAGTGAGCTTTTCCTTCTTCAATTTGTCTTGAATGATAACTCCAAAGCTTATCCAAAGTAATTAAGCATGCGTTTCTTGTTCCATCGGAAAAAGTTCCCGCAAGCTCGGTAGAATCATAATAATACCAGACGGGATTCTGTTCAGTGCCTATGTTAACCATGCTCCAAAAATGAGTGCCTGGAAGTCCTCCGTCATTTTCATCTCTCATAATACCTTCATTTTCGATACCGTAATACTCAAAGAACGCTTTTGAGAGAGAATAATTTGAATAACAATCGCCTTTCATAGTTTTTATAGTGAGAAGTGCCTCTTGAACCCAATTATCTTGCCATTTTGAACGGTCGTTCCCTGTATGCGATGCCGAAGTTTGTTCATAAGGAATACCGCCATTTACAAAAGCATATACCTTTTTTACTATATCCGCTTTGCTCATATCTTTAGTAATGCCAAGCACATTACTTTTAGCAATTATAAGCGGTTCAAGTTCTTCCCATGCTTCATCATATGCTTCAACAACTACAGTTATTTTGAGCGTATCGAGTGTTTTTCCGTTTTCATCCTTAACCTTATATACGACCGTATATGTTCCAACATTATCCGTAGTACCGTTTGGAGTCACATCAAGCTCATATCCTGTATATTTTTCGTCAACAGTAACGTAGCTATAATACTGCGGTGTTGTGTGTTGCTTTAATGTGATCTTGTTTCCCATAGTGGTTTTTATAATCGAAATATTCGTTTCATCGTCCTTTGACGACACTTGGTTATCATTTACTATATCCACAACGACCAAAGTCGCGGTTGCAAGAAGTGCGACCGCGAGTAAGACGGATATGACTTTTATGACGGTCATTACCGTTTTTTTGCGTTTTGACATTTCTTCTGCGTAATTTTCAAGTTCCGATCTATATGACACGGCTATATGCCTCCGTTTATATATTTTAGTTATTTTTTACTGCCTGTCCGAGCCTATAAATAGCTTTCGTCGGCAAAAAAGTATACACATTTTATTATACAACGAACACGCCGTTTTGTCAACGATTATTATCCTCTTTTCTTTGACTTTTTTCGCCTTTTTTACAAGAATGCGGATTACTTTTTCTTTTAAAAAAGGGAAAGTAACCAAAAAGAAAACAAAAAAGCGGTATTTATAAATACCTGCTTGTTACAATAAATTTGTCCGTCTTATTCAATCAACACAAAAACAAAATGGGATAATATAAAAACTTCTTTTAAGAAGTTCTTTGATAGTTCGAGAACTTTCTTAAAAAGAAAGTTCTCGAACGCGTCCTCCGTGTCCTCTTTTATTATACAGGTCTGCAGACCTCGGCAAAATATCCTTTTTGGCGGATCGTTTGTGCCGTTTGCTCAGCGGACACTTTATCCGCAAATATCCCGAACACAGAAGGTCCGCTTCCGCTCATCATAACGCCGAGTGCCCCTCCCTTTTTAATAGTTTCTCGTATTTCCTTTGCTATCGGCCGAAGCGCAAGTATAGGCTCTTCGAAAATATTATACATAGATCTTGCGATCAAGGATAGCTCTCCGCTATCCATTGCTTTTGAGAGGTCCTCTGTTCCTCGGCTTTTATAAATGCTGTCTTCATAAAATCCGCCGTACATACTGTCAAGAGTTCCGTATGCAAGCGGTGTAGAGACACCCTCTCCTCCGCAAGCGGCAAGGATATAACAATCGGGCATTTTCTTAAAATCATGAAGCACGTCACCCTTACCGTCGGCATACGCAGTTCCTCCTACGATGCAAAAAGGAACATCCGCACCTAACTTCGCGCCTATATCACAAAGCTCTTCTGCAGACAAAAGATCTCCGCAAAGCTCATTAAAGGCACTGAGAGTTGCCGCGGCATCAGCGCTTCCGCCTGCCATTCCCGCTGCCATAGGTATCCGCTTTTTTATTACGATATCCGCTCCGTATCTTACACCCGTTTTTTCACGAAAAGCAAGAATTGCTTTTATGGCAAGATTTTTTTCATCTGTTGGAACACCGTTTACGTTACAGGTCAATGAAAAAGCTTCGTCCTCACGCAAAGAAAGCGTTATCTCATCATACAGCGAGATGCTCTGCATAACCGTCTGAACCGTATGATATCCGTCACTCGTTCTGCCTGTAATGTCCATATGAAGATTTATTTTTGCATAGCCTTTTTTAGTTACTGTTTTCATACGTTTCTCCTTACGCGCTTTATACTGCTTTTTAAGAATACCATAAATTTTGATTTTTTTCAAGGAAAATATGCGATATTTTATTTGTAAAGTGTAAATTTTATGTTATTTACTTGACCGATTCAAGAAAAGGTTATATAATGTAATAAGTATTTATTTTTGTTATCGTGGCAAAGTATAAATAAAATTCGTTCAGCACCGAAAAGAGACTTGATATGTTCAACAAGGAAGGCAAAAAAGGCATACTTTCTATCGCAGCCGCCTGCGCGGTTTTTTTCGTCATTTTTTATTTGCTTATAAATATATCCGCAATAAACGCGTTTCTCTCATCTTTTTTATCGGTTGTAGCTCCTATAATCATCGGAGCTGCTTTCGCCTATATGCTCAATCCGATCCTGAAGCTTTTTGAATTTAAAATACTCAAAAAGATCAAAAACAAAAACGTTTTGCGCGGACTTTCTCTTGTACTTACCTATGTCGTCGCGATCCTTTTAATCGTTGCGTTCGGTTTTTTGATAATACCTGCGCTTATAAACAGCATAACCGATCTTGCAAACAAAATGGACTCATATCTTATCTCTACCGCTCAATACGTAAATTCCATTATTGTTAAATTCACAAAGAACGGTGAGTTTTCGGAATTTATAAGCACCGAGCAGATATCGAATACGGTAATGAAATTTTTCTCTTTCTCAGGAGACGTTTTCAATACTGTAATGTCCTACGTAACAAAATACGGTCCGCAACTTATTTCGGGACTGAAAAATATCTTTTTAGGTTTGTTTATTTCGATCTACATCCTTATTTCAAAGGAGCGCCTTAAAGCGCAGTCGCGCAAGTTATCCGCCTCGCTTTTACAATCGGACAAGCGCAAAAGATTCCGCAAATATCTTAGGACCGCTCACAGAACCTTTGGAAATTTCTTTGTTGGAAAATCTATAGATGCGCTTATAATCCTCTTTATCTGCCTTATAGTTTTTTCACTGTTCCGTATTCCCTACGCACCTCTCGTTTCGGTAATAGTGGGAGCTGCGAATATTATCCCCATTTTCGGTCCTTTTTTGGGTGCTATACCGTCATTTGCGATTATTTTTATAGCTGATCCGTCCAAAGCACTGACTTTTGTAATTCTGATACTTATAATTCAGATCATAGACGGAAACGTAATAGGTCCTAAAATGCTTGGAGAAACTACGGGTATAAGTTCCATCTCAGTCATTGTAGCGATCATTATTGGCGGACAGTTCGGAGTGATCGGAATGATCGTATCCGTACCTGTTTTTGCTACGCTGATAGCTATAATAAAAGACCTTATAAACGCACGTTTGAAAAAGACAGATCTTCCGACAGATATCGCCGAATATTATGCAAGCGATTCTTTGGTTGATCCACATGAAGCACACGAAAGCTTCTCTCAAAGAATATTCAAAAGCGCACGCGCTCTATTAAAAATACTGTCTAAGCCATTTATTAATAAAAGCAAAAAAGGCTTAAGTGACAAAGACAACGAATCCAAAGAAACGGAGGTAAATGAAAACGATGACAAACAATGACAATCAAGCTTCAAAAAAACTCATTACACGAATACTTATTTGCGCCATTATATTCATTTCTGTTTTCGTTATCGTTAACAGTTCAAACGTAAGCGGTGTATTTTCTGCCGTTTTCTCCGTACTTTTACCTATATTACTCGGTGCGGCTCTTGCTTATTTTTTGAATCCTATACTGAAATTTTATGAATTCAAGGTTTTCAAAAAGATAAAAAACACAGGTGTCTTGCGTGGAGTCTCGATCCTTATGACTTACGTAACTCTCCTGCTTATCCTTGCCGCTTTTGCAGCTATACTCATACCCTCTCTTATAGACAGCGTTTCAACGCTCGTAGCAAATGTAGATGAGCATCTCGAAACAACGGCTCAGCTCTTGAACGGAATAATCGTTAAGTTCACAGATAATCCCGAACACAATACCCTGCTTGACGGGGAAAAGTTAAAAAATCTTTTGCTGAAAGCAATAAACACCTTTATGCCTTCAAACGATGATGCTATGAATATTATTACAGGCATCGGCGTAGGCTTAAAAAACACTTTCCTCGCTTTCTTCATATCTCTTTATATGCTTATTTCCAAGGAACGTCTTTTCGCACAAGGACGCAAACTTAGTGCGGCGATCTTTGGAATAAAGGGCAGAAAACGTCTATACAGATATATCCGTATCGTTCATAGAAATTTCGGCGGATATTTCTCGGGCGTTCTCGTTGATGCTTTGATCATTATGGTCGTATCATTTATTTGTTTTTTAATATTCAATATTCCCTATGCGCCTCTTATCGCGGTAATTATAGGAACAACGAATATTATCCCTATATTCGGTCCTTTCATCGGTGCTATCCCCTCGTTCATAATCGTATTTATTCAAAACCCGACAAAAGCACTTATTTTCGCTATCCTTATCCTTGTTATACAGCAAATAGACGGAAACATTATTGCTCCGAAGGTGCTTGGAAACTCTACGAACATCAGTTCGCTAGGCGTTATTATAGCTATCACCGTAATGGGAGATTATTTCGGTATAGTGGGAATGATCATAGGTGTTCCGATATTTGCCGCGGGTATAGCTATCGGAAAAGAATTTATCGATCACCGTCTGCGTATGGCTGATATGCCGACCGACACTGCCGAATATTACGCGGACGATTCCCTTGTTGACCCTCACGAAATACACGAGACTGTTTCTCAAAAGCTATTCAGAAAATCTACGGAAATTTTCAAAAAGATCTTAAAAATAATTTTAAAAATAAAAGATATATTCAAAAAGAAAAACTCAACAGAAGAAGTTTCAGAAAATAACAATGCTTCGTTAGAAAACACAGAAGCTCTGGAAACTGAAAATAATATTAACGAAAAGGAAGAAAACAAACAGCAATGACCACCGAAAACAACGATATCAAAAAGGGCGGTATCTCGGTAGATACTGAGCATATATTCCCTATCATTAAAAAATGGCTCTATTCCGAAAAGGATATTTTTCTGCGCGAGATAGTTTCTAACGCATCTGACGCAATTACAAAGCTAAAACGCCTTGAGTCGCTCGGAATGAGAGAGGGCAAGGGCGAGACCTACAAGATCACCGTTACGTTAGACAAGGATGCGGAAACACTTACCGTCGAAGACAACGGTATCGGTATGACCGAGGAGGAACTTACTAAATACATTTGCAGTATCGCTCTTTCGGGCGCAGTCGATTTTATTCAAAAATACGAAAACGAAACAGACGGCTCAAAGAACGGTATTATCGGTCATTTCGGTCTTGGATTTTACTCAGCGTTTATGGTCAGCGACCGCGTTGAAGTAATAACGAGATCCTATACAGATGCTCCCGCGGTACATTGGATATGCGATGAAAGTGGAGAATATGAAACGTCTTTCTGTGAAAAAGAAGAACACGGAACAGCGGTAGTTATGCACATATCCGATGCCGAACGAGAATATCTCTCTGCATCTAAAATACGTTCAATGCTTGAAAAATACTGCTCGTTTATGCCCGTTGAGATATACTTCAATGACGGTTCTGAGCAGGAAATCAAGGAAGGAGAGGAGAAAAAAGACCCCTCTCCCATCAACGACGTTCGCCCCCTTTGGCTTAAGAATCCTTCGGAATGCACTGCCGAAGAATACAAGGATTTTTACGCAAAGGTTTTCTCGGACTTCCGTGAGCCCCTATTCCATATCCATATAAATGCGGACTATCCGCTCAACTTCAAGGGTATCCTTTACTTCCCCAAACTTGCAAACGAGTATGAGAGCATTGAAGGTCAGGTAAAGCTCTATTATAATCAGGTATACGTTGCCGACAATATAAAGGAGGTCATACCCGAATATCTGCTTATGCTCAAGGGTGTACTTGACTGCCACGAGCTTCCTTTGAACGTTTCGAGAAGCTATTTGCAGACAAACACATACGTTTCAAAGGTCTCTGCTCATATCGTAAAGAAGGTCGCCGACAAGCTCTGCTCTCTTTGCAACACCGACAGAGAAAATTACGAAAAGATCTGGGACGATATCGCTCCATTTGTTGAATACGCATGTATGAAGGATAAGAAATTTTATGACAGAGTTCGCTCCGCGCTTCTTATCCCGATGACCGACGGTACGAAAAAGACCTATGCGGAATATCTTGATGACGCAAAGGAAAAGCACGAAAACACTGTATATTATGCAACCGACCGCGCGCTTCAGGCTCAGTACATTTCAATGTTCGACTCCGAAGGAATAAAGATAGCTCTGTTCGAACGCCCCATTGACACGCAGTTTGCGACTATGCTTGAGCAATATATGGAAAACGTAAAATTCTTGCGTGTTGACGCCGAGATCGGCGATATTCTCAAAAATGACGGGGATATAAGCGAAAACGAAGATCTGAAAAAAATATTCTCCGAGATACTCGGCGAACGCACGTCATTGAAGTTCGATGCGCTTAAGGATACGTCTATCCCCGCAGTCCTCAATGTTTCAGAGCAGTCTCGCCGTATGGAAGAAATGATGCGCCTTTATAATATGGGTGGAGATTTCCCAGTTGAAAGCACACTCATTTTGAACACTTCCTCGCCTCTCACCGCAAAAATGTGCGAGCTTGCGTCTTCCGACGAATCTAAGGCAAAGGAAATAGCATCTTACGTTTACAAGCTCTCGCTTCTCTCTCAAAAGAAATTCTCCGCTGAGGAGATGCAAAGCTTTATGCAAGACAGCTTTAATATGTTGATGAAGCTTTAAAATCACAAAAGGAGGCTATAACGCGCATGAGTGATCAGAAGATAAAAAGCACTATTTGCGAAAATCTCGAGTTTTGCAAAGAACGTCTTTCTCTTATTCAAAAGCAATACCGTTTATGCGCGGAAAGCCTTGCCGAGCAGTTATGGCTTGAACACAACGGAAGTAATATCGCGAAAGTTTATGAAGAATTCAAGTCTCTTTTACCTGACGACAACACTATCGCTTGCGCTATTTTCTTCAAAACGATCACACAAAACGGAAAATCAGTATCGCGAAATAAATGTGATGCAATATTTGAACTTTTGGGAATAAGTGAAAGAGCTTTGCCCGGATCTCACGGAAGGATATCTTATGTCCGCAACAAATATAACGATGTCGCCTATGAGAAATTTTCACATATAGTAAGAAATACAAAGTTTTCGTATGCCTCATCGTTTGCATCGGCTTGCGAGGACGTTATAAGCGGAGTTTGCGAGTATGCGATACTTCCGATAGAAAATTCCTCAGATGGCAGACTGTTCGGATTTTATTCGCTTCTTGACCGATACGAGCTACATATCTGCGCGGTAACTTCCTTGGAAACCAATGACGATCCCGCCTCTAATATACGCTTTGCCCTCGTTGGAAAAACTGCGCCAAAGCGAATAAATAACGATACTTTGTGTGACTTTGAATTTTCCATTGCGCGTCAAGATAGTAAGAGACTTGTTGATCTGCTGTCTGCGGCTTATGAATTCTCGGCGATCCCTAAAAAAACAGATACTGTGTCGCTTGAATACGATCACGCTCTCTATAAGCATTATCTTACATTCTCCATTCCCTGTCAGGAGGCGTATGCTTTTGCGTTGTATCTGTCTTTGGAATATCCTAACTACACCCCCATCGGTTTTTATCAAACCGAAGAATTTATATAAAAAGGAATTTTTAAATATGGAAAAAATAGTTTACAATACAAAATCGGTTTGCTCCAGAAGAATAAACATTGAGGTCGATGGCGACCGTATTATAAGCGTTAAATTTGAAGGCGGCTGTGCCGGAAATACGCAAGGAGTTGCGGCTCTTGTCGCGGGTATGAGCATCGATGAAGCTATATCACGCCTTGAAGGAATAAAATGCGGCTTTAAGCCCACTTCTTGTCCCGATCAACTGGCAATCGCACTTAAGGAATACAAACTTAAATAAATATTTTCATAAAATAGCTTGACAAAATATTATTAATATGTTATAATGCTCTACACTATGATCCGTTCAGGATCAATAAAATAAGGAGAACATTGTGGATAACGGAGACGGAAACTGTCGAAGTACGAGCTTAAACAGTTTTAGTTTTAAATCTAATATTACATTTTAGCATAACCTGCGCTCTATCGAACTCAGGCTATGCTTTTTTGCGTTTCTCAACGTTCTCAAAAATCTATCCGATCTGAAAGAACAGACGGAAATATTTATAAAAAAGGAGTTATTATGTCTGCCAATTGCAGACGCCGTGTTTGATCTATAAAGCAAAATCAAACACAAAAATCACTATGGACATCTTTAAACAATTATTATTGCAACTGATCCTTATCCTTCTTAATGCTTTTTTTGCGGCTACCGAGATAGCTTTGATCTCTATCAACGAGAAAAAGGTTCGCGCTCTTGCAGAGGACGGCGACAAAAAAGCTCGTAAAATGATAAAGATCATCGACGACCCTACGAAATTTCTGTCTACGATCCAAGTCGGAATCACGCTTGCAGGATTTTTGGGCTCGGCTTTTGCTGCGGACAGCTTTTCGGAAAAGCTTACCGGCGCTTTGATAAAATTGTTTAACTTAACTGACGCGCACTACGCAACGATAGATACAGTATCTGTCATTTTGATCACCTTGATACTCTCTTATTTCACTCTCGTTCTCGGTGAGCTTGTTCCAAAGCGTATAGCTATGCGTCATAAAGAAAAGCTTGCAAATGGTGTTTGCGGCATCATTTCTGTACTTACTACTATACTTAAGCCTATAATCTGGTTCTTATCTGTATCGACCAATCTCGTTATCCGTATGTTCGGAATCGATCCTCACGCAAAGGAAGAATCGGTTTCCGAGGAAGACATCGTTGTAATGCTTGATGCGGGCGCGGACGAAGGCACACTTAAGCAAGACGACATCGAATATATCAAAAACGTCTTTAAGCTTGAACGTCTTTCAGCGGCAGACGTTATGACACAGAGGAATTCGGTCGTTTCGATCTCCTATGACATCGCTGAAAGCGAGCTTCTCGACATCATAGCAAAAGAGGGTTATTCCCGTATCCCCGTTTATAATGAAAACGTTGATAAAATAGTCGGAATTCTTCACACCCGCAACTATCTTTTGAAGCGTTCCGAACCCGATTTTAAGCTTGACGACGTACTTCTCCCCCCCGAATTTGTTCCTGAAACGATCCGTTTGGATTCTCTTTTCAAGGATATGCAGAAAAAGCACAAGCATATGGTACTTGTTGTGAACGAGTACGGAAGCACTTCGGGTATCGTTACGATGGAGGATATCATCGAGGAGCTTGTGGGTGAGATATGGGACGAGCAAGATGAAGCTATCGAAACGATCGTTCCCGTAAGCGAAGATACTTATAAGGTTCTCTCGAGTGTTTCTATTGATGAGTTCTTTGAGCATTTCTCGCTCGAAAAGAACGAAGATATTGCATCAATAACCGTAAACGGTTGGGTCTCAGAGGTATGCGGAAACATTCCTGATGTCGGATTCTCTTTTGATTATGAAAATCTTTCTATCTCCGTCACCGAAGCAGACGAGCAGATGACTCACGAGGTTTTGGTCAAGGTTATTCCGCTTCCCACCGAAGAAGACGAAGAAAACGAAAAAGATGCTGAGCCTGAAAAGGTAATCGAATAATTATTATAAAAGGGGCTGAGCCATTCGCTTTCTAAAAAGCTTTTGACTCAGCCCCTTTGTTGCTTATATCCGCAACAAATTATAAATCCATTAAATCTTAACCTTGTTGAATTTGAGACAATATTTTCCCAAAAGCCAAGGGAGTAAGTATCACTTTATCAAAAAACAGATCTCCGCTATGCAATATGCGTTTCTCGCCATCTTTATCAAGTATTATATTTTTATACGAAGGATAAACAAGTATAACGTTGATTATTTTTTTACCGTTTGAATTTTTGAAATTATATTCGGTCTTAGGCACGTATTTTGCACGGTAACTGACAGTTCTTGCCTTTACAGGACCTTTGGGAGTAATCGGAGACGGCAAACTGCGCTCCTCGGCTACGCGTCCATCGGAATAGATCCTCAGCTCCGTGTTTCTATGCGAACAAGACCAAAATTTCACGGCATAAAGTACACTATCCTTTTCAACCAAAAGATCGTATTTTGCCGAGCGGTTTGATGAAGCAAACGCAAATCGGCGCAAAACTCTCATTCTGCCTCCGACACGGCGCAATTTTGAGCGCAGATTTGATATTGCCTTATATCTGCACACAGCCACGGATAAATATGGATACAGCACTATTGTCGCTATAATCGCTATGATCAAAAATATCCACATAACTGTTCCTCTCAAAATAGTTTTTATGCCTTTTCACGCTTATATCTTACTATACCGACAATGCCTACGACAGCAAAAGGTATGACGGCTACGAATATCATACCAAGGACTGTTGCCACCGTTTCGGACATCTCAAGTCCGTTCGTCATATATTGCGATGGCGGAGCTTCATTAAGCGTTGATGTATACACGTTATTCGTCCACGCCTGCGCAAAAAGCACTGCCATCGTATTATTGAGCTGTTGCTCATCGAAAGATGCCATATCTCCGATTCCCAAGAAAGAATCAGCCGCCGTAAACCATACCAAGCGGTCGCCTCTTGCACGCTCCGCGGTTGCGGCTACTATATGACTTGCTTTGTCCGATTCTGCTCCCACAAAATATGAGTTTTCAGAAGTCTTGAGTATGGGGGAAAGCAAAAGCGAAGTATCTTTTTCGGTATTCAGCTTGATGGAGTTTGCGTTAGTTATCTTTGCGGAATACTCACCGCCCTGTGCCGCAATAGTTGCCATAATATCGTGATCGTAATTCGGGTAAACGGTCAGAGTTTTTGATTCCTCAGTCTTTGTCTCCTCACCGCCCTCCTCCGTCTCGGTCTTTACTTCGACCTGCTCTGCAAGTATGCCGGAGTTTGCTGTCATTCCGTAAGAGTCAAGAAGTGACATAAGATTTTTCATTTCCAAATTGCTTTCATTCGTAATGACCGTTACTTGACCGCCTTTTTCAAGATAAGCCTTTATTGCTGAAAGCTCCCTATCGCTAAGGTCGGTCTTGGGTGCGGCTATCGTAAGCGAGGCAACATCCATAGTCACGGGAGAGCCGTCCGTAATATTCAACGTCTTAGGTATCATTCCGTAATACGTGCAAAGCTGTCCCCACAGAGTGCTTGATATATCGGTTTCATGACCGCCGAGAACATAAAAGGACGGGATATATTCTGCCGCTACGTATTCAATGTTATTTGAAATGACTGTTTGACCCTCAAAATACATATCTGTTTCGCTCAGCAAAATATTCAAGTAGTCTGCGTATTGAGTGTTTGAAGCAAACATAGAGTAATATTGCTGAAATTGAGATGCCGAAATACGCTCAAAACCAAAGCTGTCATTCTCATTTGTATATGTGAAAAGAGACGAGTAATATATCATTTGATAACGCTTGTCGCTTTCAACTATGATACTATTAGCCAAAGAGCTCTTTTCATAGCCGTCGAGTCCGTATTTTGCGGCAAATTCTATATCCTTTTCGGTGTCTATCTCTCTGACGGTAAGGCGGTCACTATAACTTGCCATACGGTCAAGGAAAAGCTTTATTCTATACTCAGAGTCCTCAAAATTTACGGCGTAAATAGTTACTTCCGTATCTAGAGAATCCAAAAACTCCTTGGTCTCCTCGGAAAGAGTATACGTTCTTTGAGCTGTAATATCTATCTTTCCAAATTTTGCGGGTGTTATCATTACGCCTATATTTGCAAAAATTATTGCCAGAGCCATAACGAGTGAGAGTGTAGCGGAAGCTTTTTGCAGTGCGCTTTTATTATATGATTCGTATGCATATATACTCTTTTTAGAACCGAAAGCCCATATAGCAAGAGCAACAAAAAGAACTGTAAGCGATATATATACGAATACGACTCTGAAATCGAAAAGCCCGTAAAGAAATTCGTTAAACATCGAAAACGGAGAGATATTGGAAAGAATATCACCAAAAATTCTCAAAAAGGCATTAGATGTCGGAAGCTTTTCTCCCACAACACCGATCGCAAACCACAAAACAATCGCGCCGTAAGGCAGAGCCGTAGCAACGTATCTATGTTTGCAACGTGTGTCGATATAAAGGCACAGCGCAATAAGCAAAGCCTCAAGAATAGAAAAAACCAAAAGCGAGGTGTACGCCGTTATATAATTTACTTCTCCGCTGAAATTGAGTATAATGGGCGTAAATATCATTATGACATTGGGTATCATCGCGACGCTGAGGCGAGCGAAATATTTACCTAATACGATATCACGGGTAGACAGGGGTAAAAGTGCAAGAAATCTATCCGTTTCCTGTGTGCGTTCCCTTGAAAAAGCGCCTATTGTGAGCAATGGAACAAGTACGATAGCCGCAAAAGGCATATATGCGAAAATGACCTCAAAGGACGAGGAAAGCTGTGTCAGATTCCAATACGCAGTCATACTTCCCGCAAAGCAGAGAAACAATCCTATAAACGAAAGTCCCGCTGTGCTTAGCAACACCGAGCGAAATTCTTTTTTGAATATAGCTCTCATTCCTTTTCCTCCTCATCATTTCCTTCATTCTCGTCAGAAGCCTCGTAAAAGGTTTCAGCAACCGCTCTAGCTGAGATTTTTACGGATCGAACTATACAATCGTTTTCTTCAAACGCGGACAATATAGCTTCTCTGCTTACAGTCTCCAAATTGAAATTTACTGTAACAATGTTTCCGTCACTTTCCAAAAGTTCTACTCCGCAAAGTGTCTTGATCTTATTTGATGCTTTCTCTATATTCTCTTCACTTCCCTTGAGCGTAACGGTAAGTCTTCTTCCGCCATCAAGGTGAGACGCAAGCTCTTCCGAAGAGCCGTCAAACAAAAGCTTACCTCCCGATATCACCTTTACATCCTCGCAAAGATCTATCAATAGCTCGTCGTCTGAGCTTAAAACTACTACGCTCTTAATATTTCCGAGCATTTTTATAAGCTCACGCATTTCGTTCGCGCAATTTTCGTCGACCTCAGCTGTGGGAGATTCGAAAATGATAATCTCGGGATTTCCAAGCAGAGCCTGTGCCGCTGAAAGACGGCGTCGATTCTGTACGGAAAGCTTTTTTATCTGCTTTTTTGCTATATTTTCGATACCCAAAAGCGAGAGTGCCTCTTTGATCTGGCGTCGGCTTTTCTCGGGATCTGTTTTTTTGGCAAGAGCGACGAACTCAAGTGTCTCCACTACAGTCATATCCTCGTAAAACGGCATTTTTGAAAGTGATACTCCCAATTTTGCGCGTTGCTCAGACGGAGAAAACTCCGCTTCGTCTTTGCCGAAAAGTATGCTTCCGCTCAAAGCGTCTTTCCCGCCCGACAAAAGATCAGTCAAGAGCGCCGTTTCTTTATCAGTGTCGCAAAATATACCGTGTATTCCCTTTCCTCCGATTGAAAAGGTCAGCTCATTTTCGCTTTCAAGAGAATATTTTACATTTGCTACTTCGATCATTTACGTACCTCCAAAAATCAGGTATTATTATGACATATTTAAAATATTATACATTAAAACTGTGTATTTTTATTGAATAAACTTTGACTTATCTATGATTTTTATTCAAAAAGGGTGGACAAACCACCCTTTTTACTTTATGACAACTTTGTTTTGAGTTTTTTTAACGCGTTTTCATTGTTCAACTCTCTCATCGCCTTTTTAACAAAGACCACAAGGAAGATACCGTGACATATCATTGTTAAGAACCAGCTTATGGGATAAGAGTAGTATATACATTCTGACGTCTGAACGAAGCGAAATACAGTCTGAACCCAAAGAACTCGTATACCGCAAGCACCCAAAAGGGTTACCACCATCGTTGTAATGGATTTTCCCATAGCTCTGAGCGCACCGCCCAATATCTCCATAAATCCGCAAAGGAAATACGTTGGAACTATTATCGACATGCTCTTAAAAGCCTCGTGAAGAACCACTTCGTTATCAGGCGCATAAAGTCCAACGAGTTGTTCATTAAATCCAAGCATAACTACGGTATAAAAAGCCCCTATAATCAGTACTACCGCTCCGCTATACAAAACGATCTTTTTTATGCTTTTGTACGCCTTTGCGCCTACCGCCTGACCTACAAAAGTGATCGAAACGTGATAGAGCGCGTTCAAAGTAATATATACAAATCCCTCAAGATTTGCCGCTGCCGCGCGTCCCGCTATGACAGTATCGCCAAGGCTATTGATCGAGGATTGTATCATAACGTTTCCAAGCGCAAACAGACAGGTCTGCAACCCCGAAGGTACACCTATGTAAAGTATTTTCTTGAGCTTATTTTTATCAATACAAAGCTCTTTAAAAGAAAAATGCATATATCCCTTTGTTCTCATCATATATACGATAGCCATTATTGCCGAGATATACTGAGACGTGATAGTTGCTATACCAACTCCCGCAACTCCCATATGAAAGAATGAAACAAGAACAAAATTAAGAACTACGTTTACAATTCCCGATATAGACAAAAATATGAGTGGGCGCTTTGCATCTCCTGACGAACGTAGCATTGATGCCGAATAGTTATAAACCATAGATGCGGGAAGTCCGAGAAAAATAATGCGAATATAAAGAGTTGCGCCGCCTATCACGTTCTCGGGATTATCCATAAGGCGCAAAAGATCGGGCGCGAAAATAAAGCCTAAAATACTTACCAAAATTCCCAAAACAAAAGCGACGGGAATAGCCGTATGTATAACACGCTTTAATTCACCGTATTCTTTAGCTCCGATATGGTGTGCGACACTTACTCCAGCCCCTACTGAAAGTCCCATGAAAAGACCGACGATAAGACCCGTCAGTGAACCCGTAGATCCAACTGCCGCAAGTGCTATCTCACCCTCGAACATACCAACGACCATAAGATCTGCAGCATTATAAAATTGTTGCAAAAGTCCTGTTAATATAAGAGGGATCGCAAATAGTATTATTTTTTTGAGCAACGGTCCTTCTGTTAGATTAAGATCTTTTGTTCTTGACGCAGACATTATATGCCCTCGCTTTCAAGCTTTTGGATATTTCGGAAAAGCTCCGCTTTGGTAATTATGCCACATAAAAATATAAATGTCAATAGGTTTTGAAAAACTATTTTTGTTTTTTAAACAAATAAAAAAATCAACGCACCGATGCGTATGATTACATTATTTTTATAATTATATTTTACTTGCCAAAGCAATTGACAAAGCTCTTCTTATATGATATAATAAAGTGTTAAAGTTTATCTTCTTTATAATGAAAGGATATATAAAAAATGTGCGCTCAGCTTCTTTCTACACAGCCCTATAAGGGAACTCGTGATTTCTACCCCAACGATATGCGTCTTCGCAACTGGTTCTTCGGCGTTATACGTAACGTTCTCGAGACCTCGGCTTTTGAGGAATACAATGGTCCTATGCTCGAATCTCTCGCTCTTTATGCCGCAAAAAGCGGTGAGGAGCTTGCGGGTGAACAGACCTACAACTTCTTTGACAAAGGCAATCGCCATATGGCAATACGTCCCGAAATGACGCCCACCGTCGCGCGTATGGTCGCGGCTAAAATGGGTGAACTCAACTTTCCTCTTCGTTGGTTCTCTTTCCCGAATATGTACCGTTGCGAGAACCCTCAGCGCGGTCGTCTGCGCGAGTTCTGGCAGGTAAACGTTGACGTTTTTGGTTGCGACACTTATGAGGCTGATCTCGAATGTATCGTCAGCGCTATCCGTTTGCTTCGCGCGTTTGGAGCGGATTCCTCTATGTTTACCGTTCACATAAGCAATCGCCGTTTCTTCAACGACGTTGTATCGACTATCGCAAACACTGATATCGAAGGTTGCCGTAAAATCTCCAAGATCATAGACAAGCGCAACAAGATCCCGCGCGAGGTCTATGAGCAAGAGCTTATAAAGCTTGGAATGGATAACTCGCAGATAGCAAAGCTTGATTCTCTTTACTCTGCTACTGTTGAGGAGGCTACTGCGCTCTGCCCCGATTCTGTCGGCTCTCAGGAGCTTTTGCACCTCTTTGATATGTTAAAGAAAATAGGTCTTGACGATTTCTGCTCTTTTGACTTCGGTATAATCCGCGGTCTTGACTATTACACGGGTACTGTTTTCGAGGTGTTCGACAACGCTCCCGAGAACAACCGCGCGATGTTCGGTGGCGGACGTTACGACAACCTTGTCGGTCTTTTCGTGAACAACGCAAAGATCTCGGGCGTTGGATACGGTATGGGTGACGTTACACTTGAAAACTTCCTCAATACCCACGGTCTCATTCCTGAAACGCTCTCCGAGAGAAAGGTGCTTATCACTCGTTTCTCCGACGTTTCATATGAAAACTATATGGCTCTTTCGGACAAGCTCTACAATGCGGGTATTACTTCGTCTATCTATCTTGCCACAAAGAAATTCGGCAAACAGATAGATTATGCGGTAAAGGAAAATTACAGTCACGTTATTATTATGGGAGCATCCGAGCTTGAAGCGGGAACGGTAAAGATCAAGGATCTTGCAACGAGAGAAGAAACCACCGTTGCGCTTGATACTATCGAAGATTTTTTCAAGGCGTAAAATTTCTTGGCGAAAGGATATATTCAAATGATCTATATGTTTCTTGCAAACGGTATGGAAGAGATAGAGGCGCTCTGCCCTCTTGATCTTATGCGCCGTGCGGGACTTTGCGTTACGACTGTCGGCATCGGAAGCCGCGAAATAACAGGTGCTCACGGCATTACCGTAAAAGCCGATATTACCGACACCGAATACACTGACGATTCTCCCGAGCTTATATTTCTCCCCGGAGGTATGCCCGGAACATTGAATCTCGCCGCATCAAAAACGGTCGTTTCCGCTATTGAAACGGCTGTTAGAAACGATGCGTATATAGCTGCCATCTGCGCTGCTCCATCTATCCTCGGAGATATGGGTATACTTTGCGGCAAAGAGGCAATCTGTTATCCCGGATTCGAGGACAGACTCACGGGGGCTAAGATATCCGAAAATCGTGTAGTTCTCGACGGAAAGATACTTACAGCCGCGGGAATGGGCGTTGCTCTTGATATGGGACTTAAGATCGTTGAGATATTTTGCGGCAAAGCTTGTTCAGATGATCTCAGACACTCAGTTATAGCCGATTGACGTGAACATTTCCGTTTTTTCAGTTGAAAAGCATAAGATCCGCGCGCATTACAGAAAAGAACGTGCCGCTGTTTCGAAGGAAGCGAGAGAACTTCTTGACATTGCTATTTGCGCGAACCTATCTGAATTACCTATCATAAATAACGCGGATACGATTCTTGTATATTACCCTATAAAAAACGAGCCTGATATCCTCCCTTTTATTCAAAATATGTTTTCTTTTGGCAAACGGGTGGCTTTTCCCGTCAGCAACAGCGATAACTGCACGTTGACCTTTAAATATGTAGAAAGCTTTGACGACATGGTCTTGGGAACTTACAACATTCCCGAACCGTCGAAGGACGCAAAAATTGCGAAAGATCTTACAAATTGCGTTTGCATCGTTCCCGCGCTCGTTTTTGACCGCTACGGTTACCGCATTGGATACGGCAAGGGCTATTACGACCGATTTTTAAGTAATTTTCAAGGGAAGTCAATAGGCATAGCTTACAGTCAATTTGTCGTTGATAAATTACCGTATGAGCCTACTGACGTGACGGTGGATATAATAATTACGGAAAGGGGGATAATTCTTCCCGATGAAAAAGAATAATTCCCAAAAGGCAAAATCAACACCTAAGCAAAGCCGTACTATCTTTATTCAGCCTACCACTCTTATTCTTGCCACATACGTTCTGCTTTTGCTTTCCAAAATAATTGACCTTACGCTTATCAACAGAGAAAACGAGTATTACAGCGTTGTTATTCTGCAAATGATGGTGTTTTTGCTTCCAGGCGCTATATGGTGTAAATTCAGCGGAGAAAAATACGTTAAAAAGTTGCGGTTGCGTATGTTTGGCGCAAACTCTATCCTGCTTATAATCGCGGCGGCGCTTTTGATGATATCGGGAAGCTTATTGATCGGTTTTCTTTTCGGAGGACTCGAAAATCTTTCTAAAAATTTCTCTCTTTACGATACCTTTATTTCGCGCGACAACGGAACTGTTCCCGTAAGACTTTACCTTTTGCTTGCGTATGCAGTCCTTCCAGCTATATGCGAAGAGTTTATTTTCAGAGGTATTCTCTGCCATGAATATGAGCGCGGCGGAGTTTCAAGAGCTATCGTTTTAAGCTCTCTGTTTTTCGCTCTCCTTCATTTTAATTTTGTTAATATTCCCGTATATCTTTTCTCGGGTATCGTTCTTGCAATGACGCTATATGCTACACGCTCGTTGTTTGGAGCTATGATAGCTCATTTTCTTTATAATATTTTCGGTCTTTTCGGGCAACCCTATATGAGTACGCTATACAATATAACGAATTCTACAAAGCTTTTTATGTTTATCGTCGGTTTCGTATTTCTTGCATCGGCGGCAATATTCTGCGGAGAGGCGGCAAGGCTTTACAAAAATCACCTTTACCGCGGTCATTCGGCAGAATACAGACAACCGTTAAACGACGATCTTCCTAAAATACGCGATTCTTATCTTGACGTGATACGTGCCCCTTCCGCAATTGCGTGCTTTGCCGTATACATAATCGCTCTTATAATATCTTGGATATGAGTGCTTTATGAAGTTTGGCGGGGGTAAAAATTTTGAAAAAAGAAGCTTCATTTTCCGATAAAAAAGCGGTTCGACGTGTTTTTGGCGTGATATTCGTCATGGCACTTACAGCCGCTTTTTTTGCTTGTCTTTTGATATCGGTAGCAAACGACATCTATGCGTTTATCAAATCCGAAGGAGAGATAGTTTTAACAGTTTCCTCTCCTCTTGGTATATCCGATTTTTCAAAGCTGCTCCATGATAACAGCATTATATCAAATCCAACCGTCTTCAGTCTGTATTTAAAATCAAAAGATAAGACTGATTTTATCGAAAGCTTTGTTGGTGACGTTAAGCTCGACCGCTCTATGAGTTATCGGGAAATCCTGATCGCGCTTCAAAACGCTGAATAATTTTTCCAAGTTCAATTTAATATGAATAAAAAGCTCCTTTTTGCTCAATGATGTGATTATATGACAACATCAATCTTTTGCAAAAGGAGCTTTTTTATGCGTAAAATTTTTATTGTTCTTCTTACCGTATGCACTGTATTTATTATGCTTGGCTTTCTTCCTGTTCACGGTGAAGCAGAAATATACGACAACGTATTGCGGATACACGTTATTGCAAATTCAGACAGCGAAGAGGATCAACGACTTAAATTAAAGGTCCGCGATTCTTTACTTGAAAACTCGTCCGAATTGTTTACGGGCTGTACCGACAGAAACGGCGCTGCAAAAGTAATAGAAGAAAATCGCGTTTATCTTGAAGAAATAGCGAAAAAGACTATTCTTGACGCGGGATACGAGTATCCCGTATCAATAGAGCTTGGAGAGGAAAAATATCCCTCGCGTTCATACGGTGAGATATGCTTTCCCGCGGGAATGTATCTCTCGCTGCGCGTAATTATAGGCGAAGGCGCGGGACAGAACTGGTGGTGCGTTCTCTTCCCTCCCATGTGTCTTTCCGCCGCCTCATACAGCGATATCGAGACCGTTCCTCTCGGTCTTACGGGTGAGCAGTACAAATTGATAACCGAAACAAACGATCCAAAATACAACGTAAGATTTAAAATTTTGGAAGTATTTGGAGGATAAAAATATGCTGCTTTCTTCTTTCGCAAAAGAAGAAAGCAGCATAAATCACGTCCCCTCGTCCAATCAAGCTCTCTTAGAGAGGACTTCTTCGTATTTTACTATCTCGTTATACCAAGCCTCGCCGACACCTACGCCGCAACGCTCACAATATTCGTTCCAGACAGCGCCCCAAGGATACGATTTAAGCTCCTCATCACGCATCATAAGCTCGGTAAAGTTTCCTTTCTCCTGAAGAGCCTTAAGCTCTGCGTGAGGAGTAAGCATTGCTATAAGAAGAGCCTTGCGGAAATTACGCAAGCCTATTGTCCACGCCGCAACACGGTTGATACTTGCGTCAAAGTAGTCAAGTGCGATAGCTATATCGTCAATTCTTCCGCTCGCTACGATCTCCTTTGCGATCTCCTTTGTCTCATCGTCAAGACGGATCACGTGGTCACTATCCCAGCGCACTGCGCGAGTTACGTGGAGAGCGAGCTTTGGAGAGAACAAAAGCATAGAGGATATCTTATCCGAAACCATCTCGGTAGGATGATAATGACCGTTATCCATAAGCGGAACGATTCCACGGCTAAGAACGTATCCAAGACCGAATTCAGCCGAACCGACCGTATAAGATTCAAGACCGATACCAAACACCTTTGATTCAAGGCAGACAAGAACCTTTTCTTTGTCATATCCGATGCCGAGGATCTCGTCCATCGACTTTGCAAATCTTGCTCTCGGAGAGTAACGATCCGCGGGGATATCCTTATATCCATCGGGTATCCAAACGTTCATAACGCAAGGTATTCCCGTCTCATTTGCAAAATATTCCGCTATACGCAAACAAGCCTGACCGTGACGAACCCAGAATGTGCGGATCTCCTCATCGGGAGACGAAAGCGTAAGTCCGTTTGCTTTGGGGTGAGAGAAGAATGTAGGGTTAAAGTCTATACCCATTCCTCTCGCCTTTGCAAATTCTACCCATTTTGCAAAGTGCTTAGGCTCAATATCATCTCTATCCGCATACTCGCCTTTTTCGAATATAGCATAGCAGGCATGAAGATTAAGCTTGTGCGCTCCGCCGTCAAGAGAGAGCACCTTATCGATATCCGACATAAGCTCATCGGGAGTTCTTGCTCTTCCCGGATAATTTCCCGTCGTCTGAATACCTCCGCTGAGTTCTCCGTCAAAGTCAAAGCCTTTAACGTCATCACCCTGCCAACAGTGCATGGACACGGGAACTGATTTTAACTTTTCTAAAACTGCGTCGGTATCTATGCCGATAGTAGCGTATTTAGCTTTTGCAAGTACATATTCCTGATTAATTTCTTTTCCCTCTCGTTATATAATATTTTTCAGACCTTTTTTACGTCAAAGGAATTAAATACGGCATTTCTTGCCTCTGCAACAGTCTTGAAGACACCCGTTCCAAGCATCTGAGCGAGAAGATTTCCGATAGCGGTAGCTTCGGTAGGTCCTGCGTATACAGGGATATCTATAGCCTTTGCTGTAAGCTCGTTGAGATAATCGTCCTTGCTTCCGCCGCCGATTATATGAAGAGCCTCAAGCTTCTTTCCGCTGACATGTGCTATCTCCTTGATAGTCTCCGCATAGCAGTTCGCAAGACTGTTATATACGCAGCAAAGCATATGATCAAGAGGCATATCGGTAGTTCCGCAAGCCTCATTTATAGCCCCCATCATACTCTTGGGAGCAAGGAATCTATGCTCGTTTACATCTATACGGTAAGGAGTGTCTCCAAGAGCGGTAGCCATATCACAAAGTTCTGCAAAGGAATACTTTCCACCAAGTTCCTTACGGATAGACTGAATGATCCAAAGTCCCATAATATTCTTGAGAAAACGGAAACGGTGCTGTACTCCGCCCTCGTTTGTAAAGTTATGATTCATTGCATCGATCGAGGAATCGGGATCAAGACGCTCGATTCCCATAAGTGACCACGTACCCGAACTGATATATACCGCGTTGTCGGAGTTCGTGGGAACTGCAAGCACTGCCGAACCGGTATCGTGTGATGCGGGATGTATAACGGTCAGATCATATCCGATGCGCTCTACGATCTCGGGACGAAGGTTTCCGAGTGTTTCTCCTGGCATACTGAGCTTTCCGAACAAACGCGTGGGGTAACCTAACTTTTCTATAAGCTCAAGATCCCATTCGCCAGTTTTGATGTTTACAAGCTGCGCAGTCGTTGCGTTAGTATATTCCTGATGCTTTACGCCTGTAAGACGATAACCGAGGTAGTCGGGCATCATAAGCAGAGCATCTGCCTTTTCAAGCTGCTCGGGAGCCTCCTTTTTGAGTGCCATAAGCTGATATACGGTATTATACAGCTGCTTCTGGATTCCTGTACGAGCATACAGTTCATTCTCGGGAACGAGCTTGTATACTTCCTCATCGATATTATCCGTACGGCTATCGCGGTATCCTACCGCATCACCTATATCGTTTCCGTCCTTGTCAATAAGAACATAGTCAACACCCCACGTATCAATACCAAGGTACGAGGGTATCTTTCCGATCTCCTTACATTTTGCAAGTCCGTTTATTACGCTTTCAACAAGGCTTTCGTGATCCCAGCACATATGTCCGTTCTTTTCTGACATTCCGTTCGGGAAGCGGTATACCTCTTCAAGCTCGATCTTTCCGTTCTCAACGCTTCCGAGAATGTGTCTTCCGCTTGATGCTCCAATATCGATTGCAAGATAATAGGTCTTCATAGTTTTTCTCCTTGTGATTTAAAGTTATTGTTTTTGCAGACACGACCGCCCACATTTATCTAATTATATTTTAGCATACCAATAGACATATATTAAGGTCGTTTTTTTACTAAATTTGTGTCTTTTTTTGTCCTTAGGTATTGAAATGAGGTTAAAATTGTGATATACTGTTTACAGAAATGCTTAAGGTAGCGCGAAAGGACAATTATGAAACAAGAGATCATAGACCGCCTTTCTCTCTTGACAGAGGAAGAACAATTCATTCTCGTGCGTGAAAATGACGATTCGCAACGTTCTTTATATTCGAAATCAAAACGTTTTATTATTGAACGCAGACATATGTCAAATATTATCTCGGGCGAATCCACCGCACCAATAAGCATGAGAGCTCACCCTCGATTCAGAGATTTCCCTTTGCACTCACACGACTACATTGAGATAATGTACGTGTGCAGCGGATCGATCACACATATATTTAAGGATAGAGAAATCAAGCTTGATACCGACAGTATCATTCTTCTCGGAAAAGAGACACGCCATTCGATTCGTGCCGCAGGCAAAGGAGATATTGGAGTAAACCTTATAATATCTGTTGAACTTTTCGAAGCTCTTTTAAACCGTATACGGCAAAATTCCACACTTCCTTTGCGTCAATTAGAAGCACTTCTTGAACGCGGCGATAATTCTTTTTGCGTTTTTTCCGCATCACAAAGCATCTCGATTCGTAACCTCATGGAAAATATGATATATTCTGTAATTCATCAACAAGAGGGCGATGGCTACACTCTTCAACAGTCTCTAGAGCTTCTTCTATGCTATCTTGCATCTATGCAAAGAACACAAGCTCCTTTGTCAGACGATTCTTATGAGGAAAAAAACAAAAAGAAAATATTGAATTATATACGCACATCTTATAGTACCGCAACTCTTACAGAAGCCGCTCAAATGCTTGGACTGTCCGCACCGTATCTGAGCCGTTGGATCAAACGACAGCTCGGTACGAGCTTTAAGGAACTGTTGATGTCACAACGCTTCAATGCCGCAGAAAAAATGCTCTTGACAACAGATATTCCAATAGGCGATATAATCAATAACGTTGGATACGAAAATAGCAGCTATTTCCACAAAGAATTTAAAATCCGATATGGTATGCCGCCAAGTGAATATAGGCGATCAAAAAAAAATAATTAATTTATGTTATTTATATTATAGAATCCCAATATTGATCATATTTTTTAAGTTTAATAAAAAAGAAAAATATTTTTCAAAAAACTATTGACTTTTTAAATGAAGTGTGATAAAATATACAGGTCGTAAAGATCTGGGTGTGGCGCAGTTGGGAGCGCGCTACCTTGGGGTGGTAGAGGCCGCAAGTTCAAGTCTTGTCACTCAGACCAAACGGAGATTCTTCGGAATCTCCGTTTTTCTTTGTTTTTTGGGCGTTTTCCTGCATTTTGGTGTTTCCAAACTGTTAACGGTGCTTCAAAAACGCGGTAGCAAAAACGCCGTTTTTTGCGACTGCTACCCAAAACTGCTACCTAAACTTTTTCCGTTCCCAATTCTTCCCTTCTAAAATCAATAGATATCCGATACTACTCCCGAGTGACAAAAAATTTCTTTCAAATATTTTTTAATTACAGAAGGCACGACGAAACATTTGGTCGTGCCTTCATTTTTATTTACATTGTCTGTCCTGATATAGTAAACGTATTTTCCATATTCTTTGCCAAGGATACTCTTTTGGCATGGCTGATATGCGTATAGATATTTGCTGTGGTTTCAATATCAGCATGTCCCAGCCACTCCTTGATCTCGTTGATATCCCAGCCCTTATCAAATAACACGCTTGCCGTGGTATGCCGGATATCGTGAAATCTCATCTTTTTCAAACCATTACGCGCAAGAACACGCTGAAACGATCTTGTAATACAATCGGGACGGTAAGGGGTTCCATCCTCATGCTTGAAAATATAATCATTTTCTACATAGCAATTGCCGTAAAAGGCACGATTCAGTTTTTCTTCTTCTTTCAGATTAAGTAATAGATCCTTCACCTCCGGCAGTATTTCAAAGGTTCTGCGGCTACTATAGGATTTGGTAGAATCCTTCGCTTCCACAGTACGGTTCTTCACAACAACATGCCTGATACTGATCGTGTTGCGGTCAAAATCCACGGCATCCCACTTCAAGCCTAACACCTCAGAACGTCTCAATCCATAATAAAGCGTGACATATACCAACGCTTCGAGAGGATCACCCGCAAATGCATTGAGCATCTTCTGTGCTTCCTCTTGGTTCAAAAATACGATCTTTTCTTCTACAGGGGTTTTATCCTTATTTGGAGGAATGCGGACTCTGACCGCAGGGTTTACATCGATATCCCCCACCATCACTGCATAATCCAACACATGGCGAATCAAGCTGACAAGCTTACTTATCATGTCTCTTGATAATCCGCCGGGCTTATTATCGCAACGCCCGCCATGAAGCTTATATTCGATAAATTGTTGAATCTCATATGGTTTGATTTGTTGTACAGTCAATTTCTTTTTTTCAAAATACGGAATCAAATGACGGTCAAAGTACGTGATGTACCCTTCGTATGTAGATAACTCTACATGATCCTTTTGCTGAATTTGCCAATGTTTCATGTAATCCGAAAACAACATTGAACGCTTATCTTCGTTTCTCTCCAAATAGGCATAATCTTTTATAATCTGATCGATCATCTGCTGCGCTTGTCTTTTTGCTCCACGCCCTCTCAGTCCGGTAGATACCCATTTTTCCTTCAGCTTACCTGTAAAATCCTGATATTTTAATCGAATGTAATAGATGTCTCCGCGTTGAAAAACACATCCTGTCATTTATGCCTCACAATTCTCATTGATATATTCTATCACATACCTTTTGGGTATCCGATAGACACGCCCAATTTTCTTGTTTTTAATTTTCTTTTTTCTCAAAAGTGTATAGACGGTGTTGCGACTCAGGGAAAGCATTTTGCATACATCTTCAAAGGTCACAACGTCGGGATATTCTTCAAACATTTTTCTTACTTCCTTTCCCAACTGACTATATCACAAAATAAGCAAAATAGCCAGCGTATTTTGTTTTATTATCAATTAAGTTGCAATTTTGCAAGACCTCTTACATTCCCATAACCCCAATCATTTTTGCTATCGAATTGACATACCACCGTCGATCTTGCGTATAGTCCAGATCAGCATTGTCGGTCTGCTCGGCTTTATAACCAATGCTTGAAAGCATTGTATGGAGTCGACATTCACCGATCAACTCGACCGTAGCACGCGAAATTGGGATGCTGTTCTTTTTGGCATATCCTTTGATGAAGGATATTAACATCAGCGCATCATGACGGGACACAGAAGCACATCGTTTTACTTCAACAGCCGTTTTCCTAAAGTCAAGTGTAAAGCACTTCCCCGAGGACAACGTGACAAGCACGCAGTCCTCGGTTTCTGTATAGTATTGCGGTTCCGGATGCTCAAAGGTGTTTATCGTTTGTATTGCGCTCGCAAGGCAAAAAAGAGAAATTATAAATAAAATCGTGCTGATAAGCGCCCATGTTTTAATCAAAAGATAGTTTCTCATTGTTTAGCAGATCCCTCAAAATAGGCGGGAGACTTCACGGTATGGAAAAACTTTCGTATTTCCTCAGGTGAGTTGACAAGAGGATATTTCCTCAACACCTTTCTGACCCGAACAGCGTGCTTTCCTTCGTCCGCACGAACATCTAAAATTGCAATCAAACCCGTGTCCGTTTCGTTTCGGATCAACCTGCCCACACCTTGTCGGAGCTTGATGATCATTTCTGGAACGGCATATTTTTGTACAAACTCGCCGACATCAGTGCAATTGCTCTTTTTCTGCTCCATTGTGGCACTTCGCAAAGGAAACGGAAGCCTGACAATGATCACAGACGAGAGACAGTCTCCCGCACAGTCTACACCTTCCCACATGGAGCCGGATGCAAACAAAACAGCATTGACCGATTTCTTAAAATCCGCGATTGCCGTGCGGTTGCTTCGCGTCATACAAATAACCTCATAGCGATCCAGCTTGTCTTTGATCAGCTCATAGACCGTTTGCAAAACGGCATAGGATGTAAACAGAATGGCGGTATGTCCGTTGGTGGCATCCACGATCTGAATAATCTGTTCGGCAACTGCCTGATGATATGTTTCATCCTCATTGTCGGGTTGAGGCATCCCCTTGGGAATATACAACCGCGCGTGATTCCGATAATCAAATGGCGACGGCGTGGAGCTTTCCTGCACCTTGCAAGAATTGACACGGTCAATGCCATTCTCACACTTAAAAAAATCGAAGTCTGTTCCATCACTCATTGTTCCGGAAGTCAGCACATGGCTGTTTTTTCGATTCCAAAGCTTTTCATACAGGATTTCATTGATGTGGATTGGTGAACAGCAAAAGGATGCAACGTCATTTTCATCCACCTCAACCCAAAAGTTGGTTTCCTTTGAATAACTGTCAGCAATGCTGTAAACGGTATCAGCCAACATTGCGATCTTGCGGTCAAATGCAGAATCCGTCTTGGCTCTGTATGATTCACTCTCATCGATCTGATGTACCATGTCATACAGCATAACTTGAACATGGATAGGATCGGTGATAATGGTATGTCCCTCGTTTTCGTAATCGTCCTCGTGCATTTGCTCGCGCAGATAGGAAAAGACTTTTTTATTGGTATCTTTCAGTTCGTTCAATACATCTCGATAACGAGTAAGATTCGATTGTTCAGCACAGGCATTCCATGCTGCTTTGATGTAGTTTGCAATCTCTTTTTCAGAGAACCTTTCTCCAAAGGTATCCTCAGCCGCCTGCTTGAGCTTGTGTGCCTCATCTATAATCACATAATGACTTGGTTGTAAAATCGTAGGTGCGCTTTTAGCAGTATTACAGAGCTTGACTTGGGCAAGATAAAGATTATGGTTTGTGACTTGAAAGTCAATGTCAAAGTCCTTCTGCGCGTGCCTGATGAACTCTGCATACCCGCAATGCTCTGCGTGTTTGCAATCCTTACAACTGCCTTTTACGCAGATCTTATCTTTCACCGAGACACGAAGATCCAGCTTGTCAAGATCGGTCAGTGCTTTATCCTTGCGCTTCATCCTTTCCAAGCGATCCACTAACGCCCTGTGCTTTTCATATATTCTGATCTGCTTCAAATATTCTTGGTACCGCATGGGACATAAATAATGCTCTTTTCCTTTGCGCAGAACCACCTTCAGCGGCTGTTCAATCAAGCCAAAGGCTTGCAGCATGCGCGATAGATTCGGAATTTCTTTTTCAACCAATGCGTTTTGCAATTCAATACTGGAGGTGGTAATCGTTACGGGACATGGATTTGTGATGCTTTTGGCGAACTGTGTTTTAGCAACGAAAGCAGCAATAAGATACGCCAAGGATTTTCCGGTACCAACCTCGGCTTCATTGATGGATACCCATTTGTTACGGAAGCCCTCCAGCATATGCAATGAGAGCTTAATTTGTTCCTCGCGCACTTTATATCCGTGATAAGGCAAAACAGTGCGAAAAATGAAATTAATCGTCATTTCGGGGGTAAAATTAAAATCCTTTAAATAACGCCCATCGCTTGTGTATTTGATTGAATACAATATCTTGGGAATCATATTCCGATAGGTTTCCAAGCGGTACGCACCCTTCTTCTTTTTTGTAACAATATGAGAACCGTATCCTGTCTGCATATCCAAGGCGGTATAATGATACTCGTGCTTTATGGGATAGTGGTAAATTAGATAACGGTTTTCAAAGGTGAAATCATAGATTGCATTTTGATCGGCTTTCTTTTTTCTGACGTAGTCCTGCAGTCGATCTGCATCTTGAAACGTAAAGTCAAACATATCGTTCTCCTTGTTTTTAAAGTCCTTTGACGGCAGAATGGTGTGCAGAAATACAAAGACTTCTGCACAGTGGTTCTGCCGCCAAATCATTTAGAATAAATTGACGGTCGCCGTATTCTTCTCTGTCCCCGGCGAACCCTAACACAAACAGGATCTGTGTTACAGGGGAGATGCCGAGTACCTCGCAGCATACAAGCCACAACTTCTTTTGTGACAACTGAGGATCATTTACAACGAAACGGACATCCATGTTCCAGCCCGAAACGCCGTAACCCGCCCACCGGCGAGCTGCGACTAACGCAGAAGTATCATTATTCACCACAGTCTCTGTCATGGCCTGCCGTACAATGCTGTGTACTGTACGGTCCGACACAAGATGAATCGCTCGCTCGACTCTTCCCAAGAGAAAAAATCGAGGTCTTGGCGCTCTTGCCCGGCGGCTTGTCCTTCCGGACGAAACTGGGAGTAACCTCGGCATCCCGATATTCAATTGTCAAGGATGGGGACTATTGATCCCCCCAATATACAATTGGGAACGAAAATTTGATTTCACAACCTAATTTTTGAAAAAACTTTTTATTTTTTCAAAAATAATTCTTTTTTGCTTACTGATTGCCTGCTGAGACACGCATCGCTCTCTGGCAACTTCCGCTTCGCTTTTTCGTGGATAGCAGAAGAATAAAGCCTCAATCAATTCATACTCTCTCCGTGTCAATTGTAGCAATGCCTTATGTAACTGTTCCTTTTCACACTGATCAAGAAAAATGGCAATCACATCATTTTCATGGTCAATCAATAGCGATTCTCCATTTTTTGATTCTTCTCCTAATACAACAATATTGTAAGAACAAGTCTTGATCTGCGATGCAACGCGATTCTTTTCGAGATTGTCGTGATAATCTTTCTCCTTTCTGCACCGTACCGCTAGCTCTCGGGAACATTCTACAATAAGAATGCTATCGTTTTCATCACAGGCATCGAGCTGTGCAAAGTATCTTCCTTTAGCTACACCTGATTTGATAAATTTTGTAAACTCTGCTTTGTTCATTTTGATCCAATTATTATTCGAATCAATGTTGGGATTCTTTTTTACCCAATAAATCCTTTTCATAATGTTAATCCTTTCTTTTTGATTTCGTTGAGAAATATAAAAGAAAGGATTATGGATATCTGGCTACGTAGGTTTCCCACTTTTCCGACAAAATTGGCGTAAAAAAAACGCATAAAATTGATAAGTGGAAAAACAAATCAATTCTATGCGCTAAAAGCCAAGGGAACAATATGTATTTGGTTTTTTTTCGACCAACCATCGGCAAATTCCCCGTAAAAAAGTATAATTAAATATATAACGAACAAGTCACAAAAAAATTTGAACTACTTAAAAAATATTTTTTGTTTTTTTAGCAAATTTTTTCAACGTTGTTTTTTTATATATTATGTAACCAAAAATAGAAAGGGGGGGAGATCCAATGAAACGAACACTAATTTCAATTCTGTCTGTGATTTTACTGATATCTGTAGTTTCTGTAAATGTCTATGCAAGTACCATAGACAACACCGTTCATCCACTATGGAGTAATACAGCTAATATCGACTGTACATTTAATTTTCATGATGGCGTAGGGTATGCTGATTCCGTCACCAAGGCACAGTTCGGTGCATCTTCGATAACAACAGATATTTATGTATATAAACAGATCAATGGAAATTGGATTTATGTCACGGAATTGCACGATACCAAAAACAAAATGGTATCTGGCGTTAGCTGTACTTTCAATGCCGAATCCGGCGTGTATTATCGCGCGGATTACACATTTACAGTAACCAAGAATAATGTGGCAGAAGTGATCAATCGTACACTTTATAATACATGCCCTTAATTGTTTATAATGTGATATTGAGTTGTCAAGTACATCAAAAAAAGAAAAGGTGGTTTGCCTTATTGCAAACCACCTTTTCTTTTTTTGAAAAGTTATTCCGTTTTTATTCCTTCGGCTACTCGAATAAGTTCTTCCTTATTCGTAAATAAGCCTACAATATTATACTCGTATTCTTTATCTCTCCAAACAAGAGAATAAACAGAAGGTGTATTTTGATCTTCAATTAAAATAGCATTGTAACCATTTATCTGTATTTCGCTTACTAACTGACCCTCAGCATTATTCCAATTCATCTCTCCACTGATAACATTTTGTGTCAAAGAAAAGATTAATGAATCTTCTGAATAATAGCTGATCGAATAATAATTTTTGTTGTCAATATCCACTTCGCTAGTGTATTCGGACGGCAAGTACGAAGCATATGCTTTGTTTAAGATTTCTGTGGGCGGCGGTGACTGATCATCTTCACCATTTTGGGATTCAAATCCAACCGCAATATACGTTTCATACCACTCCACAACAACCTCAAAAATTGCTGATCTAATTTTGGGGATGCACATGCATGCAGTAAAAAGAAGCGAAAAGCAAATCAAGCATGCTACCGCTGCCACTTTAATGGCTCTCCAAGAAGTATGTCTCTGTCTTTTAACAACTTGTTTAAACCGTTTTCTCTCCTTTGCAGTTGAATCAAAATTTGAATCGTCTTGTTCAAGGAATTTCTTTGTATCATTGTTGCAGCATTCTTCTGAAGCTGCAGACAATAGTAATTCAAAATTATTATATAAATTCATTCTGTATACCCCAACGCTTTCATCTTTTGTTGCAGTATTTTTTTAGCCCGAAATATTCTGGCATTAACCATGTTCACATCCAAATGCATCATTTCGGCTATTTCTATATTTCTCATCTGATGATAATACTTCAGCAAGATCGGAATTTTATACATTTCGTCTAATTCATCGATCGCTTTAGCCAGTGCTGCTTTGGTTTCATCATTGATAATTAAATTCAATATCGCATCATCGAAACGAGAGTCATTATCTACTCTAACAAATGTTTCTATTGCATCAAGTGAAGAAAATATTTTGTTTTTGCGTTTATTAGAGCGATATATATCTATGGCCGCGCTCTTGACACACAGATAAATAAGGTTGATTGTACGGTGTGAGGTTGAATAATCAATAAACATTTGGGGATGATCACACATATATTTAATGGCATTCATTGCCGCATCCTCTGTATCTTCCCGGTTATGTAAAATATCAAATGCAATTGCCTTCATTTTCCCATAGTACAAATTGAATATTTCTGTTATTGCTTGACGTTCGTCTTCATTTTCAATCGCTTGTATTAACTCTAAAATCATTTTATCTCCGGTGTTAGGTTATCTCTTTGTCTAAACTTAATTCCAATGCTATATGTGCCTCTATATGTCGTAATTGTTGCTCTGTAGCATCCTTTAATTTTCTACCGATGCTCCTGTTTAGTGTATCTGGTGCAGGATTTTTAATATAATCATACAGAATCTCATCAGCAGATACTTCCAAAGTATTAAGAATACCAATCAACGTATCAAAGCCAGGAACTTTTTCTCCCTTTTCCAATTGATTTATAAAACTCGCTTGTACCCCTGCACCTGATGCCAGCTTTTGTAATGTTATTCCCTTTTCGATTCTAATTTCATGAATTCTTTTTCCAAGCGCAGCCCCGCTGAGCTTGTCACATTCACTTCCTGTCCTTCTTCTCGGCATAAGCCCCTCCAATAGCATAATTCTACAACTAATAGTATACTCTTATTTTTTCTATGCGCCATAAACTATTGGATTTATATTATACTATTGGATTTTTTACGATTTGG
>JAZSIP010000089.1:0-21176 GCA_045533915.1 Eubacteriales bacterium | reverse complement strand
TTCTTGCGCTTTACGCTGGGCTTCTCATAGTGTTCTCTCTTGCGAAGCTCGGTAAGGACGCCCGAACGAGCCATTGCACGCTTAAAGCGACGAAGTGCGCTGTCCAGAGACTCGCCTTCTTTGACTTTAATTTCTGCCATTTTCTGTTTCACTCCCTCCGCAAATTGCCAGAGACAATTAAAATCATAACAAAGGATATTATACACCATCTTGATCTGTTTGTCAAGTGTATTTTTTATATATTTGTTATTTTTTGATAAACGTTTATAAAAATCTCTTATCTGACAACGATATTTACGATCTTATTCGGTACAGAGATCTCCTTGACTATGGTCTTTCCTTCAACCAAAGGAGCGATATTTTTATCTGCCTTAGCCAAAGCGATAGCTTCTGCCGCGGGAAGATCCACGGGCGCGTTTATCTTGCCTCTCAGCTTTCCGTTGATCTGAACGACTATCTCGACGGTATCGTCCGCGGTCTTTGCCTCGTCATACGTAGGCCAAGGCTCAAACGCGATCGTATTATCATGTCCGAGCAACGACCACATTTCTTCTCCGATATGAGGACAGATACAAGAGAGCATCTTTATAAGTCCCTCCGCATACGCCTTAGGGCACTTGCCCTCTTTATAAACCGCGTTTACGAATATCATCATTTGGGATATAGCCGTGTTGAACGCAAGCTTTTCAAAGTCCTCGGTTATCTTCTTTACGCTCTTATGATATACCTTTTCAAGAGCCTTTACCTCTCCGTCGACAAGATTCTCAGGCTCGGTAAAGAACGACCATACGCGGTTTAAGAACTTTCTCGCGCCCTCAACACCCTGATTGCTCCAAGGCTTTGAAACCTCAAGCGGTCCCATAAACATCTCGTAAAGACGAAGCGTATCCGCACCGAAATCTCTTACGACGTCACTCGGATTTACAACGAACTCGGGGTATCTCTTACCCATCTTTATACCGTTAGATCCAAGTATCATTCCTTGGTGAACGAGCTTCTTGAAAGGCTCTTTTGTAGGAGCAAGTCCCTTATCGTAAAGATATCTGTTCCAGATCCTCGAATACATAAGGTGACCGACTGCGTGCTCAGGTCCTCCTATGTAAAGGTCTACGGGCATCCAGTGCTTAAGCAGCTCCTGATTTGCGAATTCTTTATCATTATGAGGATCTATATAACGCAAGAAGTACCAGCTCGATCCTGCGGAACCGGGCATTGTGGACGTTTCTCTCGTACCCTTGACACCGTTTTTATCGTATGCTTTCCATTCAGTAGCGTTTTCAAGGGGAGCTTTTCCGTTTACGCCGCGGTAATTTTCAAGCTCGGGAAGTACAAGCGGAAGCTCTTCATCATCAAGCACGTGGATCGTACCGTCCTCACCGTGAACGACGGGCACGGGCTCACCCCAATATCTCTGTCTTGCGAATATCCACTCTCTGAAATGATAATTGACCGTTCTCTTTGCAACGCCCATCTTCTCAAGCTTTGAGGTTATAGCCTCTTTTGCTTCCTCAACGGTAAGTCCCGTGAACTCTTCGGAGTTTACGAGAACGTATCCCTTACCGAGATACTCTCCCTTTTCGAATGCCTTTTCGGTAACGTCAACATGACCGAGCTTTTCTGTTCCGTCGATTACCTGAAGCATATCTATGTTGTGCGCGATAGCGTACTCAAAGTCACGCTGGTCGTGAGAGGGTACTGCCATAACAGCGCCCGTACCGTAGTTTGCAAGTACGAAGTCACCGATAAACATTCTGACTTCTCTGCCGTTTACGGGGTTTATACAGGAAACTCCCTTAAGCTCACAGCCCGACTTTGTCTTGTTGAGCTCGGTTCTGTCCATATCGTTCTTTTTGAGTGTCTCCGCGATATAAGCCTCGACCTCTTCCTTGTTCTCGATACGGGGCATAAGCTTTTTAACTATCTCTCCGTCGGGAGCAAGAACCATAAAAGTAATACCGTATATCGTTTCGATACAGGTAGTAAATATGGAAAATTCTCCTCCGCCAACTATATCGAACTTGACCTCAACACCCGTTGACTTACCGATCCAGTTCTTCTGCATAAGCTTTGTGCATTCGGGCCAATCTACCTCGTTAAGACCCTCAAGAAGCGCCTCGGCAAACGCGGGCTGATCGATTACCCACTGCTTCATATTCTTTCTGATTACAGGATATCCTCCGCGCTCACTCTTACCGTCGATGACTTCGTCGTTTGAAAGCACAGTTCCGAGCTCCTCACACCAGTTTACAGGCATATCAACGTACTGAGCGTAACCGTCAAGATATAGCTGCTTGAATATCCACTGAGTCCACTTGTAATAATCGGGATCGCTTGTAGCTATCATCTTGCTCCAGTCATAGTCAAAGCCAAGCTCGGTAAGCTGCTTTGAGAAGGTCTCTATGTTCTTTTGGGTAAAGCCGTTGGGGTGGTTTCCCGTGTTAACCGCATACTGCTCCGCGGGAAGTCCGAAGGAGTCATATCCCATAGGGTGCAGGACATTATAGCCCTGCATTCTCTTCATTCTCGAAACGATATCTGTCGCGGTATATCCCTCGGGGTGACCTGCGTGAAGTCCTACGCCCGACGGATACGGGAACATATCAAGCACGTAATATTTGGGCTTTGAAAAATCCCACACGTCTGTTTTGAAGGTCTCATTGGCTTTCCAATATTCCTGCCACTTTTTCTCAACTGCTATATGATCGTATTTCATTTTTATATCCATGCCTTTCTTAAATTATCAATCGCAATAAAGCTTATCGAGGTTATAAAATTCTCTTGCCTCTCGGCTGAAAACGTGAACTATAACGTGGCTGTAATCGACGATAAGCCAAGAATTATTATCTCTTCCCTCTACGCCGTACGGCACAACTCCTCTTTGCTCCATTTTATATTCTACCTCGCCCGCAAGTGCCTTTACCTGCGTGCTCGAATTACCCGTACAAATAACGAAATACTCCGCTATTACAGTCTTGTCCGCAACGTGAACCACCTTTATATCGTGTCCCTTTTTCGAATCAAGAATCTCGGCGATCGCTTCCGCGAGCGTTTTTGCATCCGCGCCCTCCAAGGACTCAAGCGCTTCGCCCTTAATTTCCAAATGATCCATTTTATTCCTGCCTTTCATAAAGCTTTATGATATCCTTATTATTTTAATGCAAAAATGATGATTTGTCAATACAAATCAATCATGTTTATCGATTATTATTCCGTTTTTATATATTGATGCCGCCGTATACAGCTTGTACGGGACATAATTTTCATAACATTTTTTAAAGCTCTCGTATTTCTCGTTTCTGAATACGGCTTTTTTATCAAATTCTCCTGCCGCAAGACCGAAGTAAGCGCAAAGTATCTCTTCTGTCGCGGGTGCAGATACCGAATAATATGACGCTCCGCTCTTCTCTGCAACGACCTCTTCACCAGGAAGAGTTACAAACGTTATATTTTCATCGGGAATATCCGAAAATATTTTTGTAAGGGATATAGCCTGCGACAACGTGACGTTCGTTTCTGTCTTTGGAAGTATAGCTGAAGCAATACGCGCAAGATAGATCGCATCAAGTGATCTTATTTTTTTACCAAGTGACGCCAAAAACACCTTTTGAGCATCCATACGCCCGATATCTCCGCGCACGTAACCCGAACGGTAGCGTATAAAATGCAACGCGCTTTTTCCGTCAAGTCTTTGCTTTCCCGCGGGAATATTTATAGACAAATTCTGCTCCGGATCGTTGTATACAAGCGGCTCGTCAAGCTCTATCTCAACACCTCCGACAGTATCGACAACCGTCGGCAATACATTCATATCGATCGAAACGTAAGCATTGATATCTATCCCCATCGTCTCGGACAAAAATGAGCAAAGCTGCTCAGTTCCGCCAAGCGCCGATACCGCACCATTTATCTTTTTGTAAGAACTTTCCGTATATTCAGCGTAAGTGTCGCGAGGTATTTGTAAAACCGTTGCGCGATGTTGTGACGGCTCTACGCGTACAAGCATAATGGCATCTGAAAGACCCGCCGCGGAATCCTTGCCCACAGCAAGAACGGTAAGCGGCTTTGCATATGGTATATCCGATACCGCCACATCTTTGGAAGCCTCGTTTTTTTCACCGACAGTATTACCGTCTCCGCGCCCTGCGGACACAACAAGAGTTACGATCGCGGTTATCAAAAGAATGATGCCTACGAATATAAGCGTTATTTTTAATGCGTTTTTCTTTAACATTTTTCTCTCCGAAATAAATATTCATATTTTGAAATATGTATTCGGAGAGTTACTTTTTCTTTTAAAAAAGAAAAAGTAACCAAAAAGAAAACGTTACAACGGGGATTTTATGTAGCCGCGGCTATTGATAAACAAATTTCAAGAAAGTTTTTGCGGAGCGCATATGAACTTTGTTCATACCCCGTAGCGAAGCGAAGGAGTTTTTCAAAAAGCGACTCGCGTCCCTTTAACCAAGCATATAAGCTCGTTTCTCGCGTTCATACTGTCAACGCTTACTGGCACTTTCTCCTCAAGAAGTCCGCGTATCGTCATATCGAATGATAAAAGTAAAGTTTTTCTCAAATGTGTAAGCCGCGCTTCACCGTCCATTTTCTCGGGACACGCATCAAAAAAGTAATTTCTGAGTGTCACACAATCGTCAAAGGTGCGTGACATATCGATATAATCGGCAAGGTAGACAAGCTGTTCGCAAAGTGTCATTCCCGACCGTCCCGTAGTGTGCCAACGCACGCAGGATACGACCTCGTCAACGTCAAACTCGGGATATTTGTCAGGTATCAACGCCGCGGCAGTACGGGCGTGAAAGGTCTTTGGCGCATTCAGGTCACATTCCGTGACACTGAGCCCGTATTCTATACAAAGCTTTAACTGTAGATTCTTTGAATATTCTTTTGTTATATCGTGCAAAAGAGCCGCCGCGCGAAGAACTGATGTCTTTTCGGGAGCGTAAAGCTCACAAAGGCGAACGGCCATTTTTTCCACCTCTGCCGTGTGGCGAAAACGCTTTTCCGACATACCCGCCGAGACCCTGCCGCGAAGCTCATCGAGCATTTCTTCGGTTATGATCTTTTCTTTCATTATTTGTAAAGTCCTCTCTCGCAAATAAAATCCGCAACCTTTTTGGGAACGAGCTGAGAAATGTCGCGTCCGTCCTTTATAGCCGCTCTTATTTCTGTTGAGGATACCACAAAAGGCTCTGTAACTATTCTTCTCATCATAACTCCGTATTTTTCATAGTATTCCGTAATCTTTGAAACTATACGGTTGGTAATAAGAGGATCTTTTTCACGCCTTACGTAAACGGGATAGCACATTTTGAATAGATCTTCCGAGCGATACCATTTATCAAATGTCAGCACCATATCCGTACCTAAAAGCAAAAACAAACGAGTATCAGGGCGCATAAGCTCCTTTACTGTATCATAAGTGTAGCTCTTTCCTCCGCGTTTTATCTCAACGTCGGAGATCACCACCCCATCAACGCCCTCAAAGGCAAGCTCACACATTTTGAGGCGCAGAAGAGGATCGTCTGCCTCGTCTATCTGTTTATGCGGCGGTAGATACGATGGAATTATAAAGAGATAATCGAGCTTCATCTGCTCCATAAACGCCTTTGCCGCGCTTACGTGCCCGTTGTGAACGGGAGCAAACGTTCCGCCGTATATACCAACTCTTAGCATATCGTATGGATTCATTTCACTCATAGCTCTATTCTCTTATTATTGACAGATTCTCTGTAAAGTATTATTTTTCTTCCGACTACTCCGACAACATCGGAATAGGTAAGCGCGGCAAGCTCGTTTGCCGCTTCCTTTGGAGTATATTCACAGTTTTCAAGCACAGAAAGTTTGATAAGCTCACGAGCCTCAAGCGCATCGGATACTGTCTTTGCAAGATTTTCTCCGATACCGCCCTTTCCGATCTGCATTATAGCCTTTTCCTGATTAGCAAGTCCGCGCAGATACGCGCGCTGTTTTGAAGTAAGCATTTTATTTCTCGCTTTCGAATATGATTTCTTTAAGTTTTTTGGCGAAAAGCTCTATGGCTTTGCCTCTGTGTGATACGGCGTTCTTTTCTTCGGCAGTAAGCGCGGCGAAGCTCTTTTTTGCTTCAAGCGAGTAAAACAGCGGATCGTATCCAAAGCCGCCGTTTCCGTCAGGCTCAAAAAGTATCTCTCCCGCCGCTGTTCCTCGAACGCAAAATTCCTCACCGCTTGGCATCACACAAGCTATCGCGCAAACAAATTCAGCGTATCTGTCGTCTTTATCTTCAAGCTCATAAAGGAGCTTTTCATTGTTTGCGCTGTCATTTCCGTGATCCCCCGCATAACGCGCGGAATATATCCCTGGAGCGCCGCCAAGCGCACGGACGCTGAGTCCCGAATCATCTCCAATGCTTATATATCCGCTCTTTGCGGCAGCTCTCGCCTTTATAAAAGCATTCTCCTCAAAGCTCGTTCCGTTTTCTTCAATTTCTCCGTCTATTCCGACGTCATCAAGCGAAAGCACAGTTACGTCACAAAGATATTTTGACAGAAGAGCCTCTAACTCTCCTATCTTATGTCGATTGCGAGAAGCAAGAACTATCTTCATTCTTCCTCGCCCTCCGAGAAAAAGGCTTCAACGAATTCTTCAGCCACAAATTCCTGCATATCGTCGATCTTCTCTCCGACACCGATAAACTTAACGGGGATACCAAGCTCCTTTTTAATAGATACCACGATACCGCCTTTTGCCGTTCCGTCAAGCTTATTGAGGACAAGTCCCGTGATATTTGCCGCGTTACTGAATTCCTTTGCCTGTAAAATAGCATTTTGTCCGGTGGTAGCATCGAGGACAAGAAGATTCTCTCTTGCCGCGTCGGGAAGCTCACGATCGATAACTCTGTTTATTTTCGCAAGCTCGTTCATAAGGTTCTTCTTATTGTGCAAACGTCCTGCGGTATCTATGATAAGAACGTCCGCCTGCTTTCTCTTAGCGTAAGCGATAGCATCGAATACGACAGCGGCAGGGTCACTTCCCTCATTCTGACGAACAAGCTCCGCACCCGAGCGCTCACACCAAACAGCGACCTGCTCGATAGCAGCCGCGCGGAAGGTATCTGCCGCCGCGACGACGACTTTTTTTCCCTTTCCGATAAGTCTGTTAGATATCTTACCTATAGACGTAGTCTTTCCCGCGCCGTTTACGCCGATAACGAGAATTACCGAAGGTGTAGTCGTAAGCTCAAGCTCTCCGCCCTCTCCGATCATATCGCTAAGTATCGCCTTTAGCGCGTCGATTACCTGATCCTTTTCCTTAAGTCTTCCCTCTTTTACATCGTCGCGCAGACGCTCCATTATCTCCTCGGTAGCATTAACGCCGATATCCGAGACTATAAGCAGCTCCTCAAGCTCGTCGAGCAGATCCTCGTCGACCTTAACGAAGGCTTTAAGCACCTCGTTGACCTGTCCGAAGATCGCGCTCTTAGTCTTTGAAAGACCTGCCTTTAATTTATCCAAAAATGCCATCCCAGTCTTCTCCTTTTTTCTTGGAAATATCGTTGATATCAAGTTCCATTACCTTTGAGATACCGCGTTCGGGCATAGTTACGCCATAAAGACGGTTTGCTGCCTCCATAGTACCTCTTCTGTGGGTAATGAGCACAAATTGCGTTCCGTTTGAATATCTCTTGATGTATTCGGCAAAGCGCGCAACGTTGACCTCGTCAAGTGCCGCCTCGATCTCGTCAAGGATACAGAACGGTGTGGGGTTAACCTGCAAGATAGCAAAGAACAAAGCGATAGCTATAAATGACTGCTCTCCGCCCGAAAGCTGAACCATACTCTTGATTATCTTTCCGGGAGGCGCGGCTTTTATCTCTATTCCGCTCTCAAGCACGTTGTCGGGATCGGTCAAGGAAAGCTCTGCCGAGCCGCCGCCGAAAAGCTCTGTAAATACTCGGTTAAAGTTTTCGTTTATCTTCTGGAACGAGTCGATAAACGCAGTTTCCATCTCGCCCTCAAGCTGACCTATAACCTCCTCAAGATCGGCTCTTGCCGCCTCAAGATCCTTTATCTGTCCAGCCATATGATCGTATCTTGCCTTGACCTCTTTATATTTATTTACGGCATCAAGGTCAACATTACCGATAGCGCGAAGCTTATTTCTGCATTCGGTCTGTTTTGCCGCCGCCTCGGCTCTCGTTGACTGCTCGAGCGCGGGATATCCGAGAGCAAGCGCGTCGCTTCTCGTCATTTCATGCTCGTCCCAAAGCTTTGAAGCAAGCTTGTCACCGTCGTCACGCAGATTCTGAAGCTTATTTTCAAGACGAGTATACTCGCGGAAGATGTTTTCCTTGAGCTGAAGTTTTTCACGCATACGGACGTTTACTTCATTGAGCTTTCGCTCAAATTCTGTGCCGCCCTCCTCGACCTTTGATCTCTTTTCGTTCAGAGAAGCAAGTCTCTCTGTTCCCTCGTTATATTTTCCGCGGTTTTCTGCCTTTTCCGCCTCATATTCGGAGATACGGGCGTTCAAAGCCGCTATTTTTTCGTCCTGCTCATTAGCTGCCAAAATAAAGCTCTGCATACGAACGCCGCTCTCGGAAGAAAGTCTCTCCTCTGTTTCGATATCCTTTCTTATCTCGTTGATCGAAATAAGCAGAGCGGTTGCCTTTGCTTCCGCTTCACCTTTCCTGTCGAGCGCGCCGTTGCGCTTTACGTCCATATCGGATCTTGCCGCGTTGATCTCAAAGACCTGTGCCTCAAGCTCGGTCTTGCGTACTGAAAGCACACGAAGATCCTCCTCGTATTGCTCCTTGGTCCTCAAAAGATCGCTGTAATCCTCGCGTAGCTTTTCGGTAAGCGTTACGTTTGCGTCAAGCTTTGCCGAAAGCTGTTCAAGGCGCGCGTTTTCGGAGTCGCGCATTACTTTGATAAGGCTTATCTTCTGCTCGGCATCAGTCTTGTCGTCCTCAAATCCCGATATCTTTTCCTTTATTTCGGAAAGCTTTGCCTTTGCCTTCTCTATTCGTCCGTCAAGCTCGGAAACCTCGGATTCAAGGCGCTTTATCTCGCCGGCGCGTCCGAGAATATTGTGATTCTGCTTTACAGAACCTCCCGTAAACGAACCGCCTACGTTTATCTGTTGACCGTCAAGCGTTACCGCGCGAACACGGTAGCGAAGCCCTTTTGCCATATTAGTCGCGTGATCGATATTGTCAAATATCAATGTACGTCCAAGCAGACTTGATACTACATCGGAAAATTTTTCGTCGCACTTTACAAGCTCGTCCGCAATGCCGATATATCCCGTGTATCCCGATGCGTCACGCATCTCCGGTGTTGTGCTCTGCGGACGCATTGACGTAAGCGGGAAAAAGGTTGCTCTTCCCGCTTCAGCGCGCTTTAATGCGAACATAGCCTCTTTCGCTACGCTTTCGTCCTCAACGACTATATGCTGAAGATTTGCGCCGAGAGCCGTCTCTATTGCCGTAATATATCTGTCCTCAACGCTGATCAGCTTTGAGAGAGGTCCGTATATCTTTCCGCACCTATTTCCGTTGCGGTCGGTTATAGCGCCCTCCTGATACTTTTTCATTACGAAGCGAACGCTGCCCGAGTATCCCTCAAACTGCTGCTCCATCGCGCGAAACGTATCTATTCTCTGTTGAGCTGAATCGCGGCGGAGCTTGAGAGACGACACAGTCTCGTTCTCCTCGTCCTCGTCCGCGTAAAGCTTTTCGAGCTGTTCGGAAATACGCGCAATGTTTTCCGATGCTTCTTCCGTAACGCCGTCATATTGAGCGACGCTTGACTTTAATCTGTCTATCTGCTTTTCAAGTTCTTTTGACTGTGTCTCGTACTCGGCTATCTCGCGAAGAGCAGCCTCGTTCTTATCGCTATCTGTATTCTTTGAGCTATCGATAAGCGATATCCGCGCGTTTACGTCTGCCGCCTCAGCCTCAAGCGCACGAACATCACAAAGCGCTCGGTCAATGTTAAAGCTGAGCTCCTCCGCCTCCTTTGACGCAAGTTTCTGTTCGGCAAGGATATTCTCGTGCGTGAGATTTTCCTGCTCGAGCTTTTGCTTCATTTCGGCTATGCGGACCTCTCTGTCCTTTTCGCTCTCTTGCTCTGAAGCTACGGATTTCAAAGCCGAGCCCTTTGCTCCCTCGGCTTCTGCAATAAGCTCCCTCGTATGAAGGATATTCGCCTCGGTAATACGATATTCACTGTCAAGATTATGATTTATCTCGGTCTGCTCGCGTATCTGTGTGAGCAGATTTTCGGATTCGGTCTTATTAGACTGCGATATCTCAAAAAGCTTATCGCTTTGTACCTCGAGTGATTTTATCGAATCCTCAACTGTATTTAACTCAAACTCCGTCTCGTGAAAGCTTCCCTCGTATTTTGCGATATCGGAACGTATCTTGTCGGTATCGTAAAGCCAGAGCTGGATATCGACCTTTTTCTTCGTTTCAAGAAGCTCTATTGCCTTTTTCGCCTTTTCCGCCTCTTTTTCGAGAGGAGCTACCTGTGCCGAAACCTCGGTAAAGACGTCGTTTATACGCGTCATATTGTCCTCGGTAGCCGCGAGCTTTCGCTCGGTCTCGCTCTTCTTATGGCGATACTTAGCGATACCCGACGCGTCCTCAAAAATACTGCGGCGCTCGTCGCTCTTTTTAGATACTATCTCGGCTATCTTTCCCTGACCGATAATAGAATATCCGTCACGTCCGACACCCGTATTCATAAAAAGCTCGTATATATCACGTAAGCGTACTGCACGGCGGTTTATGTAGTATTCGCTCTCACCCGAACGGTAGTAACGGCGAGTTACCGTGACCTCGTCATAAGGACAGTCAAGTCTGCCGAGCATTCCCGAGTTATCAAAGGTAACGGACACCTCCGCAAAGCCCATAGGTCTGCGGCTGTCAGCTCCGCCGAATATGATATCCTCCATCTTTGTACCGCGTATGCTCTTTGACGATATCTCGCCAAGAACCCAACGCATAGCATCGGATATATTTGATTTTCCACTTCCGTTTGGTCCGACTATTACAGTAGATCCGCCCTCAAAGGTCAGCTTTGTTTTGTCGGGAAAGGATTTAAAGCCTTGAAGCTCAAGAGATTTCAGATACACGATGTTTCTCCTTTAGGAAAATTTATTATTATCGCAAATTATGTTCCAATATAATATTATAACCTATAATTTCGTTTTTTTCAAGGACTTTTACAGACTTAAAGCCATATTTTTCGCAAAATCTCGTTTTATTTCGCCTGTTTTGTCCCGAAGCCTTCGAAACAGAGCCGTGCGAGACGTAAATTTTAAGCTCTCCGCCTCTGTATCCGAGCCTTTCGATCTCCGCGCAAATACGGTCGAAATAAAGCTCTCCCATAGCCATCTCGCCAATAGCCGAATGGTTTGCGCCTCCCACGACCTCGCTCTCGTCCGAGAGGTTTTCCGAGGCGCAAAGCCCTACTCTTATGCAAGGAACTCCCGCTCTGTCAAAAATATCAAGCACGTCCTTTGTACGCACTACCGCCTCCTCGTTGGAAATGGGCGTATATATTCCCTGTTTTGTCATATCGGCAAGCTCCGTGCCGCGAAAGACAACGGTAGGATATACGCGCGTACCGACCGCACCGAGTTCGCATATGAGCCGAGCCGTATCCTTTTCTGTCTCCGACGTTGAGAGAGGAAGACCTATCATCATCTGTCCAACAAGATCAAATCCCGCGCTTACGACATCGCGGCACGCACGAATGGCACACTCTCTGTCGTGTCCGCGCTTTGTAGCTTCAAGCACACGATCGTCAAGACTCTGCAGTCCAAGCTCTATGGTTTTTACGGAGTATCTGCCAAGAATTTCAAGTATCTCGCCGTTTATATAATCGGGACGGGTCGAGAGCCTTATCGAGCCCGCCGCGCCCTTGTCGATATACCTTTGCGCACGGGTGAGTAATTCTATCATAAGGGAACGGTCGATGCCCGTAAACGAACCGCCGAAAAATGCTATCTCACGCTCGGAATCCGCCCCTGCGGTAGAAAGCACACGCTCTATCTCATTGTCAAGCTCGTCGGGGTCAAAGTTCGCGTGCCCCGAGATCGTTCGTTGATTACAAAATACGCACATATTAGGACACCCCATGTGCGTAATGAATATCGGTATGTTTATGTGTCGTTTTTTCATATTCCACCTGCAAAAAAATTGCCAATTATTCTTATCTTTATTTTACCATAAAATCTTAAAATAGTCAATAAAAAGAGAGACTTCATTCGTAAACTCATTGACGAATGAGAAGCAAAAACGATCGTTGCTTTGAAAGGTTTGCATATCGTAAAAGTGATAGGAGCTTTAGTGAAATATTCGGTGTCTGTCGAATGTGAAATAATTTCCTTGTGGAAATTGTGAAATATTGCTCCTTCGTCGCAATATGAAATGAAATAAATCCCTCACACGCCCGTAGGCGTATTTCACATGGCGAAGCCATATTTCACGCACGAAGTGCATTTCACAAATCCCGAAAGGGATTTATTTCGTTAAAAAAGGCACGTCTGCATCGCAGACGTTCTTTTTTCTGGGGTGAGATATGGGATTCGACCCCACGGCCTTCAGGGCCACAACCTGACGCGCTAACCAACTGCGCCAATCCCACCATGTCAATCGACGGGATATATTATAACATAAAGCTTTCCGTTTGTCAACACCAAATTTGTATTTTTTTATATTTTATTTTTTCAGCTAAATTCAAAACCTCGTTTTTTCTTTTGTATATTAACATTTTACCAAAATCAATGTAAAATATAGTTAAATTTAATCATTCAAAAAAGGAGAACCCTGCTATGCTTTTGATCAAAAACGGTTACATAAAAACAATGGCGGGAAACGACATTGAAAACGGTTGTATCCTCGTCGGTGACGACGGAAAAATACTCTCGATCGGAGAGTCTGTTGACGCACCCGAGGGTGCTACTGTAATAAACGCTTGCGGCAAACTCATAACGCCCGGTTGTGTTGAGGCGCACTGCCACATCGGTCTTGAAAATTCAATCGTGGGCGGCATAGGCAGAGATCACAATGAATCAAGCGACCCACTCACCCCTCATCTTCGCGCGATAGACTCTATATATCCTTTGGACTAAGAGTTCACGGAAGCCGTCAAGCACGGTGTGACCTCGGCTTGTACGGGTACGGGAAGCGTAAATGTTGTCGGCGGTACTTTTGTCGCTATCAAGCTTCACGGTAAGCGTGTTGACGATATGATAATAAAGAATCCCATTGCTATGAAATGCGCTTTCGGAGAAAACCCAAAAACTTCTTACGGCGGTTCAAAAAAAGCCCCCGTTACCCGTATGGCAAACGCGGCGCTTCTTCGCGATCTTCTCTTTAAAACAAAAAAATATCTTGCGGACAAGGAATCGGGCAAAGCCGTGTACGACATGAAGCTTGAGGCTATGATCCCCGTTATTAAGCGCGAGATTCCCCTCAAGGCTCACGTTCACAGAGCTGACGATATATTTACGGCTATAAGGATAGCAAAAGAATTTGACTTAAAGCTCACCCTCGACCACTGCACCGATGGCGCATTAATTGCCGATGAACTTGCAAAAGAGGGCTATCCTGCCCTTGTCGGTCCTGTATTTACCGCAAAAAAGAAAAACGAGCTTGCTCACAAGAGCTTTGCCACCGCGGCTATTCTTCACAAAGCGGGTGTGCCGATAAGCATTGTAACAGACAATCCTGTTACTCCCATAGGACGTTTGCCTCTGTTCGCGGGACTGTCTATTGCTGAGGGCTTGCCTTATGAGGAAGCGTGGAGAGCTATCACGATAAATCCCGCAAATCAAACGGGTATCGGCGACCGTGTGGGAAGCCTTGAGGTCGGAAAGGACGGAGATATCGTTATCTGGAACGACGACCCGCTTAAGATGATCGCCGCATCCGTATTTATGACCGTTATAGATGGAAAAATCGTCTATAAGGCAGAATAATTTTGTGAAATTTTTTCTATTGACAAAACAGAAAAAGTATTGTATAATATTTTCATAACAAAATAGACCTTACGTGACTGACGGAATCGCGGAGCACCGCGGGGGAATGTATTGGTCAATTTAATGCCGACCGTCTGGGCAATTCAGTTTTTTACTGGATTGCCCTGTTTTGTTTACAGGGCAATCAAAGTCAAACATCACAGAGGAGGTATTTACAATGAAACACGAAAATTGGAATGGTTTTATCGGCGGAGCTTGGCAGGATACTATCGACGTGCGCGATTTTATCCAGAAGAACTATCGCGAGTACAAGGGTGACGGAAGCTTTCTCGCGTCTGCTACGCCACGTACTAAAGCTCTTATGGAAAAGGTTCAAGCCCTTTTCACGGAGGAAAGAAAGAGGGGCGGAGTTCTTGACATAGACACACAGACGACGTCATCGCTCAAAAACTACGCGCCTGGGTTTATTGATAAAGAAAATGAGCTTATCGTCGGAATGCAGACCGATGCTCCCTTAAAGCGCGGAGTTCACCCTTTCGGCGGTATCCGCATGGCAAGACAGGCGTGCAAGGCTTACGGCTATGAGCTTGGCGAACAGATAGAAAAGAGCTTCAGATACCGTACAACTCACAATGACGGCGTTTTCAGAGCCTACACCGACGAAATGCGCGCCGCGCGTAAATGCCACATCATAACGGGCCTTCCCGACGCTTACGGCCGCGGACGTATAATCGGCGACTACCGCCGCGTTGCTCTTTACGGAATCGACCGTCTTATCGAGGAAAAAACAAAGGACAAAAACGCGCTTGCCGCGGGTGATTTCAACACCGAAGAAGTCAGACTTACCGAGGAGCTCTTCCAGCAGATAACCTTCCTTGGTTACATAAAGGATATGGCGGCTATGTATGGCGTTGACATAAGCAAACCCGCAAGCAACGCAAAGGAAGCTATACAGTGGACCTATTTCGGCTACCTCGCGGCTATCAAGGAGCAAAACGGTGCGGCTATGTCGCTTGGTCGCGTAAGCACATTCTTTGATATCTACGTTGAGCGTGATATCGAACGCGGTATCCTCACCGAAGAGGGTGCGCAGGAGCTGTTTGATGACTTCGTTATAAAGCTCCGTATCGCTCGACACCTCCGCACTCCCGAATACAACGAGCTTTTCGGCGGCGACCCGATGTGGATAACCGAATCGGTCGGCGGTATGGGCGAGGACGGAAGAACTCTTGTAACAAAGGGCAGCTTCCGTATGCTTAATACCCTTTACACGCTCGGCTCATCTCCCGAGCCAAACCTCACGATTCTTTGGGCTAAAGCTCTTCCCGACGGCTTCAAGAAGTTCTGCGCAAAGGTATCGGCTGACACCGACTCTATACAGTACGAAAACGACGACCTTATGCGCGAGTATTACGGTGACGATTACGCTATCGCGTGCTGCGTCTCGGCTATGAAGATAGGCAAGCAGATGCAGTTCTTCGGAGCGAGAGGCAACCTCGCAAAGCTTCTTCGTCTCGCTATAAACGGCGGATACGATACGCTCAGCGATATGCATATAGGTCCTCAGATGGAAGTAATGACGGGCGATAAACTCGACTTTGACGAGGTCATGCGCCGTATGGATATCTATATGGATTGGCTCTCAAGACTCTACGTCAACACGATGAACGTTATCCACTATATGCACGACAAATACGCCTATGAAAAGTCGCAGATGGCGCTCCACGACACGAAGGTCGACAGATTTATGGCGTTCGGTATCGCGGGACTTTCGGTAGTTGCCGATTCCCTTTCGGCTATCAAGTACGCAAACGTAAAGCCTGTACGCGATGAAAACGGATATATCGTAAGCTTTGAGACAACGGGAGACTTCCCGAAGTTCGGAAACGACGACGACAGAGTTGACCTTATCGCAAAGGATATGACTCACAAATTCATCACGGCTCTGCGCAAAACTCCCACGTATAGAAACGCAATGCACACACTCTCTGTGCTTACAATTACCTCTAACGTAATGTACGGTAAGAACACGGGCGCAACTCCCGACGGCAGAGGCGCGGGCGAGCCTTTCGCCCCCGGTGCGAACCCAATGCACAACCGAGAGGAGAACGGTGCTCTCGCATCGCTCAACTCGGTAGCAAAGCTCTCTTACGACGATTGCCGAGACGGTATCTCCAACACGTTCTCTATAACTCCCGACGCGCTTGGCAGAAGCGAAGATGAAAGAATTTCCAACCTTGTGTCTATCCTTGACGGATATTTTGCCAAGAGAGCGCATCACATAAACGTAAACGTGTTGAGCCGTGAAACTCTTATGAAAGCATATGAAGACCCCGAGGCTTATCCGAACCTCACCATAAGAGTCTCAGGTTACGCGGTAAACTTCAACAAGCTCTCGCGTGAGCAGCAAAAGGAAGTTATAAGCCGTACCTTCCACGAAACAGTATGAAAAACGAAACTATTAACGTAGGGCGCGTACACTCTATACAAAGTCTTGGTGCGCTCGACGGTCCGGGAATACGATTTGTTGTCTTTTTGCAGGGGTGCAATCTCCGTTGCGGCTGCTGTCATAATCCTGATACTTGGGAAGTCTCAGGCGGCTCTGAATATACTCCTGCGGAAATAGTTGAAAAAGCGTCTCGTTACCGCGAATATTTCGGTAATGAGGGCGGCATAACGGTCTCAGGCGGTGAACCTCTTTTGCAGGCGGATTTTGTAAAAGAAATTTTCGAGCTTGCCCATAAGGAACGCATAAATACTTGTCTTGATACGTCAGGAAGCATATTGAACGATAAGGTAAAAGCTCTGCTCACCGTGACCGACCGCGTATTGCTTGATCTCAAATACACAAGTGATGCTGACTACCGCAAATACGTCGGTTGCTCGATAGAAAGACCGTTTGAATTTCTCTCTTACCTAAACGAAAAAAATATCCCCGTAACGCTCCGTCAGGTAATTATACCGACGCTGAACGATAACGAGGAAAATATTTTGAAATTGAAGTATATCGCAAAAGCTCACGCTTGCGTTGATAAGATAGAGCTTCTGCCCTTCCGCAAGATCTGTCAGGTAAAATACGACAAAATGGGAATTGATTTTCCCTTTGCAGATATTCCCGAAGCGAGTAAAGAAAAGACGACCGAGCTTGAAAAGCTGTTATAAAAACGCAACTCCCACAGACCAACAAAACGGTTTGCGGGAGTTTTTTGGAGACGCGTGGTAAATTGCGGTTTATCGGGAAGATCGTTATATCGATTGATTGGTTTAAATCGTTTGTATTAGGACCGTCGAGGACGCCGGGCCCTACAAGATAAATTATGATCGTTAGGGTTTTCTATCGCCTCACGGCGAGGTATATGTGTACAATTTTTTTCACACTGTAGGGACCGGCGTCCTCGACGGTCCGTTACCATTCGGTTAGATTTATGCGAACATAACACATCGACAAACAAAAATTTATTTATGTTATTGTCTCGTTTATCAAAAAATCGTTCGCGGCTTTTAACATCTGCTTTGTATTTTCAAATGTCAATTCTTGATACGCTTTGTCAAAAGGCAACATTAAATAATCAAAATCCTCGAAATTCCCGTTTCTCTTTGGAGTCTGGTCTTGAAAATTCGCCAAAAAGAACACTACTGTTTTTTTATTTCCGTTATCCATTTGATATGACATCTCATATCGAAATTTGTCGTTTATATTTACCGTTATGGAGGTTTCCTCAAGCGTTTCGCGTAATGCTGTCTCTGTTTCGCTCTCGCCCGCTTCAACGTGACCTTTTGGAAAACCGCAAGATTCCCCGCCCTTTGACTTGACAAGCAAATAATAAACAATTCCGTCTTTTATAGTATACGGTATCGTTCCGCAGGATTTTTCAAGCATAATTATTCTCCTTGTTCTAAAAGTTTTTGAGGGGAGTTTGAGGGGAACTTTTTTCAAAAAGTTCCCCTCATCGCGTCCCTATTCAACATACAGGTGATACATACGCCGCTTTATGCTTTTCGTGAGTTACGACAATGGGCTTATCGCTCATAAAGCGCACCGCAAAGCGCACGTTTTCGGGTATTCCCTGTTCTTTGAGCGAGAGCCAATTAAAATATACCGCATCGCCGTCGATCTCTTCGCCGACGATATTCAGTCTCTTTAAAGCATTTTTTGAAAGCTGATATTTTATATAACGCACCTCGTTTGCGGCATCTTCAAAGTAAAGATCAATGGAAATGTCCGCGGGATAGGTTGTCATATTCAACAAAGTAAACTCAAAATCCTCCTCACAAGCGGTGGACAGATCGGAATATACCCACACGCACGAGCCGCACGCGGATCTGCCCGATACGAATTTTCTGTCTATCTCGCCTCTTGCGTTTTCACTCGGCGTGTACGGCAAGGGAATCGTGTGCTGCTCCTCACCCGTCAATATCTCGCGGACGCAAGGCATATTCATAAGGTGGCTCGTTCCATCGCGATAAGTACACATCTTTACATACGCGTTGTAATCGGACACGGGCAACAGACATACGGTCGGCTTTATCAGCTCAAAGCCCTCTATCTGTTTTTTATGATCACCGTTTCCAAAGCCGTGGTGCGGAACTTGAAGAATATCGGACTTGAGATATTCTCCGTATCTTTCGGGCAAGCGCGCGTGTTCAAACGAGGAATCTGTTGCCCAGAGTATAATTTGTCCGCCAAGCTCCATACGGATAACGAGAGAGGTCGAATTTATATTATCGGAATTATGTATCGTATCGTCTATGCTTGCAAGTATCTCGCATTTCGCGTCACCGATAACGTATCTCTGTCCCGTATGAGCCGTATATATAGGCGCGCCTGTTTTACTTATTCGCTCATACATCATTTGAATATTCGTATACGGTGTGTTGTCCTCAAAAAGATTTTCTCGGTGCTTTGGTTGCTTTAAGAGTGCGGGATAATGCTCAACGTCGTCACGTTCGGGAAAATTAAATATAAATTTTTCAATAACTATCTCATCGGCATATGCGTCCATAAAAGGAATAAAGCAATGAAAATGATCGCTGTGAGGGTGCGTCATTATCCAAGCGGCTATCACGGGCTTTTCTCCGTTCGCTCCTTTTTTCAAGGTCTTGAAAAGGCTGTCTCTGTCGGACTCAAGCTCTCTTCCGCCGTCTATGACTATAAATCTGCCGTCGGAAAGCTTTATAACATACGACATTCCGTAATCCTCGAGTTTGACTTGCGTTATCTTAGGTGTAACAAGGTTTCCGCCAAAGCTGTCCGAATACGAAAAGTACGAGCAGTCTTCTTCCTCAACTATACGCATCTCTCTTGTTTCTCCGTAGTAATTTACGAACACTCCGAAATTATCCTTTACAAAAGCGGAAAACAAATGCGTTCCGTTTTCATATGCATCTTTCTTCTCAAATCCGCCGTCAACCAACGCATCACAACACGCAGAATATACTTTTTTATCAACATTATCAAAGGTCGCCACGCAGGACTTGTTATTTTCCCTGTTTTCGATATAGTCAAGATCGAAGATCGACGAAAGATTTAAAAGCTTCATAAGAGTATCCTCACATTTCATAATTTTAACATTTCAATTATATCACAGAAACATATATATTTCAAGAGCTTTAAAGCAAAAAAGATCATTTCCGCTGTCTGCAAAAATGATCTTTTTCTTTGATTTGGTTATATAAGGTCTACCGAAAAGAGAGAAATACGCTGTTCGTCGCGAGATAAAATATTTATTATTGTTTATTCTCCTTCGCCGTATTGATAGAGGCGATGAGCATTCTTTTTATCTCCAAGCAGTCCTTTAACAAAGATTTTCCCATATCCTCGGTTATATATTCGGACATTTTCAGCAATTTGAGCCAATATTCAGTTTCTGCCGTCTCCTTCAAGGCTATATGCATCTTTGAAATAAAATCTGCTTTGCTCTGCCCATAATTTGCTTCGTTTATGTTCGCACCGATACTTGTACCGCTACGAACGATTTGTTTTGAAATAATGGTTTCTTTTTTTGTTTTAATAAGATATTGGTGAAGTTTTATTATACGTGATGCAAATGCAATAGATTTATCGATCAACAAATTTTCTTTCATGCCCGTTACCTCCATTCTTAAAATAATTATAACATAAGTTGTAAAACATTTCAATATAAAAATGCTTTTCGAACGTAAGAAGAAAAGCTACCTCAATTATTCATTATTCATCAGCAAAGCGGCTTCATTATTCATTCTTCATTAAAAAATCCGCGTAAAAAGTGAATAATGAATGATGAATAATGAAAAATGAATAATACAAAAAGAAAAGCCGCTTGCTTACGCGCGCGACTTTTCTTTGGCACACCCTTTCAAAATCGATCCGTACCGCAAGTTTTTTCGAAATCGATCCGTGGTTTTCGGTCGGTGGGTAGACTTATCCCTTGGCGATGATGGAATGTTAGTCTTACCCGCTATCTTCCGGAGACTTGACATCATGCCTGCAAACGAATCTATGTAATGAGCTTTACCAAGTCCGGTCTTCGCACAGATGATTCCACGCATATTCGAGCGATGCATAAGTGATTTCTATCCAACAATCCTTAAAATACGGCTTTTTGTCAACGCGTATATTGCACATTAGTATCGCATTGTTGTTGCCTTGATTATATCGGTACAAAAACTCTAATTTGCATTTTCCGCTGTTGATCTTGTTTGCGAGCTCTCCGATACTCCATTCCTTTCGTATCGTTTGTCCGAAAAGCGACTTTTCAAATACGTATATAGTTACGTCGTATTCGTCATCTATCAAGGTGTAGGTCACTTTTGCGGCATCCGTCCGAACGACCTTGTCAATATCGCTTGCAGGATGGTCGGGTAGCACCCAAAATCCGTCGGGAAAATCAAAGATCAGCTCTTTGTCTTGAAAATAAACGCGATCGGTAATGCAATCGTGCAACGAAAACATGTTTTCATCTCTGTCGCAATGCAAAAAGTTCATGCGCTCACCGCCTTTCTTGGCTTCATTATATCACATATCTGTGAACAGTTCAATATTTTCGCGTCCAAATCATAGCAAAGCCGTGGATATCATCAGCCCAAAGGGCTGTCTTGCATTTTGGAGCGAGAAAACCGCCAAAAAACAATTTTCCAAAAAAAATAAAAGATTTTTTCAAAAAAGGCTTGCAAAATGCGAAATGATGTGTTATAATACACCTCGTGCA
>JAZSIP010000006.1:0-29586 GCA_045533915.1 Eubacteriales bacterium | reverse complement strand
AAGATCAAGTCCTCTTTTGCAGTAAAAGGTAATCACGGAGAGCACCTTGCCACAAGACCGCCGTTGGGCTACAAGAAAGATGAGAAAAATCCAAACAAGTGGATAATCGATGAACCTGCCGCAGAAATCATACGAAAGATTTTTAAACTTTGTGTTAGCGGTATGGGACCTCAACAGATTGCGAAGCAATTAGAAGCAGAAAAAATCTTAACGCCTACCGCTTATCTCTACCCCCTGTTTGGCGAGCTTGGTGACAGAGATCCTTACCATTGGGATCATAACACCATCGGCAAAATTCTTGAACGGCAAGAGTATGTCGGCAACACGGTCAACTTCAAAACTACCGCTAAAAACTACCGAAGCAAAAAGCGTGTGATGAACGACAAAGATAATCGAAAGACCTTTGAAGATACACATCCCGCTATTATTGATGCGCATACTTTTGAAATCGTTCAAAAGATGCGGCAGAACAAGCGCAGAAGAACAGCGACAGGACGCTTTCAACTCTTTTCGGGCAAACTGTTTTGTGCGGATTGTGGATCAAAGCTTCATTTCTCGGGTAGTAATACCAACGAAAAAGAAGACCATTACACTTGTGCAAACTATCGAAGCAATATGGGAACCTGCACGGCGCACTATATTCGAAACTCCGTGCTATACGATTTGGTTTTCAAGCATATCAAGAGTATGCTCGTGTATGTGCAGCAGTTTGAAGAAACCTTTGTACGTCGAGAGATTGAAAAGGCGGACAAGGAACGTCAAATAAACGTAGAGAACGCGAAAAAGGAAATCGCGGTATTGAGGCGACGAGATGAAGAGCTTGACAGAATTTTCAAGCGAACCTACGAGGATATGGTGTCGGGTAGAATATCCGAAGCAAGATTTGACACTCTTTCTGCAGGGTACGAACAAGAGCAAGCGAATATAAAGCGCAAAATTCTTATGCTTGAAGATCTTGTAGAAAACGGCGAGGAGCAGGTGAAAGATTTGAAACAGTTACTTGTCAATGTTCGCAAATACACCGATCCCGAGGAGCTTACTCCCGAAATGTTGAATGATTTGGTTGATAAGATACTCGTCCACGCTCCCGACAAGAGCAGCGGACACAGAAAACAAAAGATTGAAATTTACTACAATGCTGTCGGTATTATTGATTTGCCTACCAATACGGGAAGCAAACAAGATTCCTCAGCTTCAAAATTAGCCGTATAAACGGAGAAAGTCCGTGTGACTCGAAAGTCGCACGGACTCATAAGAAAAACTTCGTTATCGCTACTTAGCATAGTGCAGGTACGCCAAGAGAGCTTTTTTTATTTATCTCAAGATCTTCCTTATCGGATACGTGGCGTTCACCACCTGCCAAAGAGGCGCGAACCATCTTGTTCCGTTCCACACTCCGATACCGTCAAGACCGTATGATTCGACAAGACTTATAAGCGACGCTATACTGTCCGCGTCCTCAAACCATACGACGTGCTCCTCCGCTCCCCCGTTTACTCGGTCAAAATAATTGAAATACGGCGCGGCTGACGTTTCGTCATACTCTATCGCGGCGCGCTTTTCTCTTGCGAGCTCGACCGCCTGCGCATTACCCGTCGAATACGCGCGGCTCTCCCCCTGAACGAACGGAAGCTTCCAATTATATCCATAATTCGGAACTCCCAAAACAAGCTTTGTACTCGGTATTCTTGAAACGGCATATTGAACGACCTCTTCTACCTTGTTAAACGGTGACACCGCCATCGGAGGTCCATAGGTGTATCCCCATTCGTACGTCATAAGAAACGCTCTGTCGGCGGCTTCTCCCAAAGCGGCATAGTCGTGCCCCTCGTAAAGAAGTCCCTCTTGCGTATCCGAAGTCTTGGGAGCGAGCGAAACGAAGACCGAAAAACCGAGCGGCTCAAGTCTTGCCCTAAGCGCTCGTATAAATTGCGAGTACGCATCAGCGTATTCTGCGGGAACGTACTCAAAATCGATATCTACCCCAACGTACCGCTTTTGCGAGAGTGTTGCCGCTATCTCCTCTATAAGCGTATTGCGGACGTCAACGTCGCCTAAAACTCTTTGTGCGACAGCGCTTGAGAATTTTCCGTTTTCACCGAGCGATGCGACAAGCATTACGGGAGCTACACCGTACTCACGAGCAAGCTCTATCACTTCCTCGTCGTCTATTTCTATAAGCTCCCCGTCCTCTTCTATGCCATACGTAAAAACGGTCATATAAGTAAGATACGGAAGTGTTCTTCTCAAAATATCACGGTCTATGTTGGGATAAACGTAAACGTTTGTTGATATCTCTTTTGAATATACAGTATCCTCGGGAATTATAGTAAGTAATTGCCCTGTCTCGAGCGTGTTTTTTCCCTCCAAAAAAATATTGTTTCTCAAAAGCGAATTTACACTTACACCGAACTGCTGCGCTATAGAATACAAATTATCTCCGCGGCGTACAGTATAGGTCTGACGCGGCTCGAAGATCAAAAGCTTTTGCCCTACGACAAGCGCTCTCGGATCGGTTATGGAATTATCCCTCGCAAGTATCTGAGCGCTCGTTCCGAAACGCCGCGCGATGCTGTAAAGACTGTCACCCTTATTTACTCTGTAAATTATCATAGCTTCCTCCTTTATTTCTTTATACAGTATATGCGTCTTTAGGAATATGTTTCCGTTATAAAGGATATACTAAAAGCATAAAAAATTAAAAGGAAGTACCAAAAAATGAACAAACCTCAGATACTGAAATGCTGTGCGCGAGAGATACTTGATTCTCGCGGGAATCCAACGGTCGAGGCAAGTGTTTTCCTCATTGACGGCACTGTCGGAATGGCAAGTGTTCCGTCGGGTGCGTCTACGGGTATCTACGAAGCGCACGAAAAACGCGATAAGGACGAAAAAAGATACAACGGCAAGGGTGTTTGCGATGCGGTAAGCTCGGTCTGCCGTACTATCTCTCCCGCGATCGCGGGGATAAATGCCTGCGAGCAAGCAGAGATCGACCATCTTCTTATGCGCCTTGACGGTACGGAAAACAAATCATCGCTCGGTGCGAACGCCATACTTGCCGTATCATTGGCAAACGCCCGCGCCGCCGCAAACTTTTATCACATTCCCCTCTACCGATATCTTGGAGGCATCGACGCATACCGCCTTCCCGTTCCTATGATGAACATTCTCAACGGCGGAGCGCACGCCTCAAACAACGTTGAGATACAGGAATTTATGATAGTTCCCGTGGGATTTAAGAAATTCTCCGAGGCTTTGCGCGCGGGCAGTGAGATATACCACACACTTGGAAAGCTTCTGAAGAAAAAGGGCTTTGCAACGACTGTCGGTGACGAGGGCGGCTTTGCGCCGAATCTTGAAAACGACGAGCAAGCGATCGACCTTATCTGCGAAGCGATCGCTGACGCGGGCTACGGAATGGACGAGGTAATGATAGCGCTCGACGCGGCGGCATCGGAATGGTACGAAAGCGAGGGCAAATACCGTCTCCCTAAGAGAAACGAGGAATACTCACGCGATCAGATGATAGATTATTGGGTAAAGCTTTGCGGTAAGTACCCGCAAATAATGTCTATCGAGGACGGACTTGATCAACGCGACAACGAAGGTTGGAAAATACTCACAGAAAAGCTTGGAAATCGAATAATGCTCGTAGGCGACGACTATTTTGTAACAAATACCGAACGCTTACGCGCTGGAATTTCGCTCGGCGCGGCAAATTCTATCCTTATTAAGCCTAATCAGATAGGAACGCTTACCGAAACGCTTGACGTAATAAGACTTGCAAAAGAATCAGGATACCGATTTATCATATCGCACCGTTCGGGCGAGACCGAGGACACGACTATCGCGGATATTGCGGTCGCACTTAATGCGCCTTTTATCAAGACGGGCGCTCCCTGCCGAAGCGAGCGCGTGGCAAAATATAACAGACTTCTCCGTATCGAAGCAGCGCTCAACAGCGGCGGAAAGTACGGATTTGTAAATATGCCAAAAGCCGATCCCAAAAAAACTTATAAAGCATAATAGAAACACAAAAAGCACGAACAAATCTGCTTCTCGTAAGAATGATAAGACCTCGACAGTTTATTCTGTCGAGGTCTTATCTGCTTTTCTATGTACGAGCAAAGGTAACACACTCCACCATTCCACCCACAAAAAAAGGATCAGACTATAAATATACGTTTCTCCTTCTGTGCACAATGGAAGAAGATAAAACATAGTCAAAACAAAAGAATTATAAAATGTAAACAGATATTTTCTTTTCTCTGCAAACAAAAGTTTCTTGCTGTATATAAAGCAATAGCATGGGATAATGACAACTAACAAAAGTATTATGACTCCCAGCGCAATAACTGCACCGCCCATACCTGCATCTTCAAGAATTATTGTGAACAGTACAAAGAAACACAAAACACAGATAAACGCAAATATAACGGGACAAATAAACTTTTTTGCCCTATTCATAACTTCTCCTTTTATCGCAAGTTTCGCATTTGTATTATAAATGCGTAAGGTTTATTACATCTTTTCGCAAAGTTATTTTCCATATTCATCACCCAATTCATTATAGCACAAAATCGTCAGAGACACAAGGTCTCTGACGAAATTTGTATAATATTTAAGAAGAATTACTCTGCGATCGCTTCTTCCGCAGCGGGTTCTTCCTTGACGACGCTTACATTACTGTAGCACTTCATACCTGTTCCCGCGGGGATCAGCTTACCGATAATAACGTTTTCCTTAAGTCCGCGCAAATGGTCGACCTTTCCGCGAATAGCCGCCTCGGTAAGAACCTTGGTGGTCTCCTGGAAGGACGCCGCAGACATAAAGGACTCGGTCTGCAAGGACGCCTTGGTGATTCCGAGAAGAACGGGCTTTCCTTCCGCCATTCTTACGTTCTCGCCTGCATCCTGTCTTGCCTTGATCTTGTTGTTCTCTTCCTCGAAGTCGAGCATATCAACAAGCGAATCAACAAGCAACTCGGTATCTCCGTTGTCGGAAACACGGATCTTTCTCGTCATCTGACGGGCAATTATCTCGATATGCTTATCGTTTACGTTACAAGACTGCGAACGGTATACCTTCTGAATTTCCTTGATAATGTACTCATATACCTTATCAAGATACTCACGGCTGTTAGGATCGTTAGGATCGTCGAATATCTTCATAATATCCGAAGGAGCTTTATTACCGTCGGTCATTGCGTCTCCCTTATGGATCTCCTGACCCATAGATACCATTACACGCTTACCGAAGGGTACGCTGTGACGGATCATCTCGCCCTGCTCGTTCATAACATCGATAACGTAAGTGTTGGGGATATCTCCCTGCTCGATATTCTGAACGCTTCCGTCGACCTCTGCAAGAACAGAAGTCTTCTTAGGTGTTCTCGCCTCGAAGAGCTCTTCAACTCTGGGAAGACCCTGAGTAATGTCAGAACCTGCGACACCTCCCGAGTGGAAGGTACGCATCGTAAGCTGAGTACCGGGCTCACCGATGGACTGTGCCGCGATGATACCGACAGCTTCACCGATCTTAACGGGCTTACCTGAAGCAAGGTCTGCTCCATAACAGTGAGCGCAGATACCGTGCTTAGCGTGGCACTGAATAACCGTACGGATATATACCTTTTCGATGCCTGCGGCAACGATAGCGTTTGCCTGCTCCTCGGAGATCATCTCATCATCACCGACAATTACCTCACCCGTCTTAGGATCAAGGATATCGCCGATAGTGTATCTTCCGACGATTCTGTCCTGAAGAGGCTCAAGAACGTCGTTGTTCTTTTCGTCAATGATCTGCTCTACCCATGCGCCCTTTGTGGTATCGCACTTTTCTTCGCGTACAATGACCTCCTGAGATACGTCGACAAGACGTCTTGTCAAGTATCCCGAGTCTGCAGTACGGAGAGCGGTATCCGAAAGTGACTTACGCGAACCCTTTGCACCCATGAAGTACTCAAGAATGTTAAGTCCTTCGCGGAAGTTGGATTTAATAGGAAGCTCGATGGTCTTACCGTTGGTAGCGAACATAAGTCCACGCATACCTGCGAGCTGTCTCATCTGAGCGATAGATCCACGCGCTCCCGAATCAGACATGATCTTGATCGGGTTGAACTCGTCAAATCCGCGCTTGAGAGCATCGGTAACCTCGTTCGTTGTTTTCTCCCAAACCTTGATAACGTTGTTGTAACGCTCCTCATCGGTGAGAAGTCCGAAGTTGTAGTTCATATTGATCTCGTCGACCTTCTTCTGAGCCGCATCGATATATCCCTTCTTTTCTGCGGGGATAGTCATATCGTATACGGATATCGAGAAGGAAGCCTGAGTCGAATACTTGTAACCCATTTCCTTGATATTATCAAGCATTTCCGCACAGATCGCCGAGCCGTGCTTCTTGATACAACGGTCGATCATCTGACCGAGCTCTTTCTTCTTTACGACCTTCTGGATCTCGAGCTGGAACATATCGTCCTCTGTCTTACGCTCGATAAATCCAAGGTCCTGAGGGATAGGAGCATTGAAGATCAAACGTCCGAGTGTTGCATCGATCAAACGGGTCTTCTTTACGCCGTCGATCTCTTTGGTAACACGGATCTTAATAGGCGCGTGAAGTCCGAGCGCTCCATTCGTATAAGCCATCATAGCTTCATTGAAGTCGCGGAATGCTCTTCCCTCTCCGGGCTCTCCAGCCTTATCCATAGTCAAGTAATAAGATCCGAGGATCATATCCTGAGAAGGAACAGCAACAGCTCTACCGTCCATAGGCTTAAGAAGGTTGTTAGCGGAAAGCATAAGGAATCTTGCCTCTGCCTGCGCTTCCGCGGAAAGAGGAAGGTGAACAGGCATCTGGTCTCCGTCGAAGTCGGCGTTAAACGCGGTACATACGAGCGGGTGAAGCTTTATAGCTCTTCCCTCTACGAGTACGGGCTCGAATGCCTGAATTGAAAGTCTGTGAAGTGTAGGCGCACGGTTAAGAAGCACGGGGTGTTCCTTAATAACATTTTCAAGAGCATCCCATACACAAGGATTCTCGTGTGCCTTCTCGATCTTCTTGAGCGCATCCTTTACGCCGGGAACGCGCTGCATCTCCTCAAGTCTCTTTACTACGAAAGGCTTGAAGAGCTCGAGTGCCATCTCCTTAGGAAGTCCGCACTGATAGATCTTAAGCGAAGGACCTACGACAATAACCGAACGTCCCGAATAGTCAACACGCTTACCAAGCAAGTTCTGACGGAAGCGTCCCTGCTTACCTCTGAGAAGCTCGGAGAGCGACTTGAGAGGACGGTTGGAAGGACCTGTTACAGGCTTACCTCTGCGTCCGTTATCGAGAAGTGAGTCAACTGCTTCCTGAAGCATACGCTTTTCGTTGCGTACAACTATCTCGGGAGCGTGGATCTCTATAAGCTTTTTCAAACGGTTGTTACGGCTGATAACTCTGCGGTAAAGCTCGTTGAGGTCAGACGTTGCGAAGCGTCCGCCGTCGAGCTGTACCATAGGACGAAGGTCCGCGGGAAGCACAGGAACAACGTCAAGTATCATCCACTCAAGATGATTTCCTGATTTACGGAATGCTTCAACTACCTCAAGGCGCTTGATAAGGCGTATCTTCTTTTGTCCGGAAGCTACCGCCATCTCGCTCTTGAGCTCTTCAGCAAGCTCGTCAACGTTGATCTCCGCAAGAAGCTGCTTAATAGCCTCTGCGCCCATTCCTACGGTGAAGTCGTCACCGTACATCTCGCGCTTGCTTGCAAGCTCCTTGGGGCTGAGTACCATTCCCTTTACAAGATCGGTCATCTTGGGGTCAAGCACGATATACTCTGCGAAATAAAGTACGTTTTCAAGCTGCTTTGGCGACATATTGAGAACGAGTGCCATTCTCGAGGGGATCGCCTTGAAGTACCATATATGAGATACAGGTGCTGCAAGCTCGATGTGTCCCATACGCTCACGACGAACCTTTTTGGTCGTTACGTCAACGCCGCACTTCTCACATTTGTGGGGTTCTTTATTATGCGAATTTTTATATTTTCCGCACGCGCACGCACCGTCCTTCGTCGGACCAAAGATGCGCTCACAGTGCAAGCCGCCAAGCTCAGGCTTCAGAGTTCTGTAGTTAATGGTCTCTGCCTTGGTTACCTCGCCGTAAGACCACTCTCTGATCATTTCCGGAGATGCCAGACCTATTCTTATCGAATCAAATTCATTATTTTGCACAGCAGTTCTCCTTAATTACATATTATCGTCGGCGTTATCACCGAACATATCGAAATCGTCCTCTTCTTCATCCATACCCGCGATAAGATCGTCAGCATCCTCAATGATATAGGATTCGTCCATATCATCGGTCTCAACAGTATTATCTGTAGCATCGTCGATAAGCGCAGCCTCTGCTCTGTTGGAGTAAGGTACTACGTCATCATCGTCGTTGCAAATGCTCGAAAGCTGTATCTCTTCGCCATTCTTATCAAGGGTACGGATATCAAGACCGAGAGACTGAAGCTCCTTAACAAGCACCTTGAAGGACTCGGGTACACCGGGAGAAGGAATATTCTGTCCCTTGATGATAGCCTCGTACGCGCGGCGGCGTCCGTTGATATCGTCGGACTTGACAGTAAGGATCTCCTGAAGTGTATAAGCCGCACCGTAAGCCTCGAGTGCCCAAACCTCCATCTCTCCGAAACGCTGTCCGCCGAACTGAGCTTTACCGCCCAAAGGCTGCTGCGTAACGATAGAGTACGGACCGTTGGAACGCGCGTGGATCTTATCGTCTACCAAGTGGTGAAGCTTGAGGTAATACATAATACCTACGGTTACAGGGTTATCGAAGGGCTCACCAGTACGTCCGTCGTACAGAGTGGTCTTACCGTCGATGACGCGTACAGCTCCGCTTTCCATAAGTCTCTGCATTTCTTCGGGATCGTTGCGCTGCTCATCTGTGATAGCAACGAGATACTTCTTTCCTTCCTCATCGACAGTCTCGATGAAGAGGGGCTTACCGTCTACGTTCTCTCCTGCGCGGATAGTACGGCAGTTGCCAGCCATACGCAAGCACTCAACGATATCGCGCTCATTCGCTCCGTCAAATACGGGGGTCATGATCTTCCAGCCGAGCTTTCTCGCGGCAATTCCCAAGTGGACCTCAAGCACCTGTCCGATATTCATTCGGGAAGGAACGCCCAGAGGGTTCAAAACGATATCAAGAGGAGTTCCGTCTGCAAGGAACGGCATATCCTCGGGAGGAAGGATGCGTGAAACGACACCCTTGTTTCCGTGACGTCCTGCCATCTTATCGCCGACAGAGATCTTTCTCTTTTGCGCGATATAAACGCGGACTACCTTATTTACGCCTGCGGGAAGATCGTCGTTATGCTCGTGAGAGAACACCTTAACATCAACAACGATACCCGATTCTCCGTGAGGCAAACGAAGAGACGTATCTCTTACTTCTCTTGCCTTTTCACCGAAGATCGCGCGGAGAAGTCTCTCTTCCGCGGTAAGCTCGGTCTCTCCCTTAGGAGTGATCTTACCTACGAGAATATCTCCCGCTCTTACCTCAGTACCCTTCTTTACGATACCCTCGGTATTAAGATCCTTAAGAGCATCTTCTCCGACGTTGGGGATCTCGCGAGTGATCTCCTCCGGTCCGAGCTTTGTATCTCTTGCTTCGTGAGTATATTCTTCAATATGGAGAGAGGTATAAACGTCGTCTCTTACAAGACGCTCGTTCAAGAGGACTGCGTCCTCGTAGTTATAGCCTTCCCAGGTCATAAAGCCAATGAGAGCGTTCTTACCGAGCGAGATTTCTCCCATATCGGTAGCTGGACCGTCGGCAATTACCTGACCCTGCTCAACGATCTCACCCTGAGCAACGATCGGACGCTGGTTAAAGCAAGTACCCTGGTTGGTCTTTTTGAACTTGATAAGCTCGTAAACGTCCTTATGTCCGTCATCACAAGCGATAACGATCTTTGTAGCGTCTACCTTATCAACGACACCGCTGTTCTTAGCTACGATAACGACTCCGGAGTCGACAGCTGCCTTATATTCCATACCCGTACCGACGATAGGACTGTCAGTAACCATAAGCGGAACTGCCTGCTTCTGCATGTTAGATCCCATAAGCGCACGGGAGTTGTCGTCGTTTTCAAGGAAGGGGATCATAGCGGTAGCTACGGATACGACCATCTTAGGCGAAACGTCCATATAGTCGACCTCGTGAGAGGAACGCTCTACGAATTCACCCTTATCTCTTGCCGTAACTCTGTCGTTAATGAATCTGCCGTTCTCGTCAATAGGCTCGTTTGCGGGAACAACAACGAAATTGTCTTCCCTGTCGGCAGTCATGTACTCTACCTCATCGGTAACCGTTCCCGTCTCCTTGTCTACCTTGCGGAAAGGAGCTTCGATAAAGCCGTAATCATTGATACGCGCGTAAGTCGTCAAATACGAGATAAGACCGATGTTAGGACCTTCAGGCGTCTCAATGGGGCACATTCTTCCGTAGTGGGTGTAGTGAACGTCACGGACGTCGAAGGAAGCTCGCTCACGCGACAGACCGCCGGGTCCGAGCGCGGACAGACGGCGCTTATGAGTAAGCTCTGCGAGCGGGTTGTTCTGATCCATGAACTGTGACAGCTGTGAATAGCCGAAGAATTCACGGATAGCCGTAGTAACGGGCTGGATATTGATAAGCGCACCGGGGGTAAGCTTTTCGTTATCCTGAATGGTCATACGCTCCTTGATGATCTTATCCATTCTTACGAATCCGCTGCGGAGCTGATTCTGAAGCTGCTCACCGACAGAACGGATACGACGGTTGCCAAGGTGGTCGATATCGTCTATCTTACCGATTCCGTGGGTAAGGTTGAGAATGTAGTTGATAGAAGCGTATACGTCGTCCTTAGTCAAGCACTTAGGACAAAGATCCGCCATTCTTTCTTTTACGAGAGCCTTGAGCGCGTCAACGTCGCCCTCGGACTGCTCAGCGATCTCAAGAAGAACGTCGGTTCTTACCTTCTCCTTGATTCCGCAATCCTCGAGATCGTATCCAAGTACGCACTCAGGACGAATGGTATTGTTTGAAAATACCTTTATAACGTCACCGTTATCAAGCGAGATCTTTACGCAATTTATACCTGCGTCCTCGATCTGATGAGCCATTTCGCCAGTAAGCACAGTTCCCTTTTCGAAGAGGACCTCTCCTGTAAGAACGCTTACTGCGTCCTCCGCAAGAACGTGACCGCGGATACGGCTGTGAATAGCGAGCTTTTTATCGAACTTGTAACGTCCGACCTGAGCTATATCATAGCGCTTGGGATCGAAGAAATAGTTATTGAGAAGCGTCTTTGCCGCATTTACCTCGGCAGGCTCACCGGGACGGAGCTTCTTGTATATCTCCTTGAGCGCCTCATCGCCGGGAGTCGAGAAATCACCCGCGAGTATTTCACTCTCGTCCTTATCAAAGGTAAGTGTGAGAGCTTCCTCATCACCGAAAAGCTCATATATCTCTTCACGCGAAACAAAGTCTCCGAGCGCACGGACAAACATTGTAAGCGGAAGCTTGCGGTTCTTATCAATGCGGACGTACATAACGCCGTTCGAATCGACCTCGTACTCAAGCCATGCGCCTCTGTACGGAATTACCGTTGCATTATAGGTCTTCTTACCTACCTTATCGATAGGATCGTCGTAGTACATTCCGGGAGAACGGATTATCTGCGAAACGATAACACGCTCCGCTCCGTTGATAACGAACGTACCCGTCTCGGTCATGATCGGGAAATCGCCCATAAAGATATCCGTCTGCTTTACTTCACCTGTTTCTCTGTTGGTAAGGCGTACATTCACCTTAAGGGGAGCTGCGTAGTTTGCGTCTCTTTCCTTACATTCCTCTACCGTGTATTTCGGCTTCTGATCGATCGAATACGATACGAATTCGATCACGAGCTTTTCCGAGTGGTCGGTGATAGGAGATACGTCGCGAAGCACCTCCATAAGACCTTCTTCAAGAAACCACTTGAAAGATTTAGTCTGTACCTCAACGAGATTCGGGAGCTCACACGGGAACGACGACTTTGAAAAACTCATTCTTGTTGTCTTGCCCTGCTTCTGTTCTTTTACATTGACCATTAATTTACTCACTCCATTCAAAGTAATTAATCCATGCCTATTAGGACTTTGCAATAAAACGTCTCTTATTTTTGCCCATTTGAAGACCTTATATATATAAATAAATATCGAAATGTTTTTTCAAAATCGTTCAAAACGGGCACAATAAGCAATTATAATGCAGTTTACAATTATAGCACGTTTGTCAAGACTTGTCAAGAGTTTTTTTGATTTTTTCTTCAAAAAAGAGGTGTTTTTTTCAAAATATTTTTTCAATTTTTATAATTTACAAAAATGTTACAAAAACATTACAACGCTCGATGAAAAATTTACATTTTCGTAATTTTTGCTTTTTTAAGCGTTTTTTGAGCAAAAATCAAAAATATTTCATTTTTCTTCAAACTTTTTTTCAAAAAGGTATTGCAAATTATTTAAAAGTATGGTATTATATATAAATGTATGGATGAACTCGGTAGCGTACCCTCTCATGCGCGCCGTTCAGACTTTATATCATTATTATATAGTTTTTAACGGAGGTGAAAATCAATGCCTAATATCAAAAGCGCAAAGAAGCGTGTTATCGTAACAAAGACGAAAACCCTTCAGAACAAAATGTTCCGCACCCAGCTTAAGACCGATATCAAGAAGTATCAGGCTGCTCTCGCTGCAGGCGATGCTGCTCTTGCACAGGAGACCTACAAGCAGGCTGTTAAAAAGATCGACCAGGCTGCTGCCCGCGGAATCATCCACAAGAACGCTGCCGCTCACAAGAAGAGCCAGTTCACAAAAGCACTCAACAATATGTAATTGTTTTAACCGCCCTGCGTTTCTCACCGCGCAGAGCGGTTATTTCTTTTTATTTGTTATAGAATATAATTGAAAACTTCAAATTTTGATTTATCGGGGACGCGGGGGATGCGTTCGAGAACTTTCTTAAAAGAAAGTTCTCGAGCTCTCAAAGAATTTACTGAAAAGGATTTATTGTGTAACTTATGGCTATTCAAAAACTTATTTTAGGAAGTTTTTGAGGGGAGTTTGAGGGGGACTTTTTTCAAAAAGTCTCCCTCATCGCGTCCCCGATAAACCGCAATTTGTTTGATTTCCCACCCAAAAAGACCTCGGAATTCATATGAACTCCGAGGTCTTTTTTATTTAAGCTACTGATCAGTCTTTAGCTATTTTGCGCTGAATAAGCTTTACGATCTCAACTACGGGAATAACGAGAACGCCAAGACCTATTGCGATAGCGTATTCAACAAGACCTACAGGTGCAAAGCCGAATGCGTTTGCAAGGAACGGGATCTCGCATACGAGAGTCGTAGCTACAAGAGAGCCTGCAGCCGCAAGAAGCAATACCTTGTTCTGCGATCCGAGAGTAAACATACTGCCTCTCTGTGAACGCATATTGAAGCTATGGAATATCTCTGCCATAGACATAGTGAGGAACGCCATAGTCATACCGTGTGCGCTATCGGTGATCGCCCAGTTACCTGTCTCAACAAAGTGACCTATAAAGTAAGAGCCAAGTGTGAGAATGGTAACGAGGAGTCCCTGATACGCGATATCAACACCCATACCGCCTGAGAAGATACCTGCCTTAGCATCACGAGGCTTACGTGTCATGATGTTAGGCTCTGCCTTTTCCATACCTAGCGCAAGTGCGGGGAAACAGTCGGTTACAAGGTTGATCCAAAGCAAGTGAACAGGCTTAAGGATAGTGAAGCCCATAAGAGTTGCGGTAAAGATACTGAGCACCTCACTCATATTAGAGCCGAGAAGGAACTGAATTGCCTTACGGATATTATCGTAAATACGTCTTCCCTCTTCAACAGCTCCGACTATAGTAGCGAAGTTGTCGTCAGCAAGAACCATATCCGCAACGTTCTTCGTTACGTCAGTACCCGTGATACCCATACCTACACCGATATCGGCGCTCTTAATGGAAGGAGCGTCGTTAACACCGTCTCCGGTCATAGCGGTAACGTATCCCGCTTTTCTCCAAGCGTTGACGATACGTGTCTTATGCTCGGGCTGAACTCTTGCGTAAACGCTTATGTTCATAAACTTGGATTCAAATTCAGCATCGTCCATATCGTTGAGCTGAGAGCCCGTGATAGCGATGGTATCATCTCTAATGATGCCAAGCTCCTTTGCGATAGCAACCGCGGTGTCGATATGGTCACCCGTGATCATAATAGGACGAACGCCTGCCTTACGGCATTCAACGATAGCGTCCTTAACTTCGGGACGAACGGGGTCGATCATTCCGCAAAGACCAACGAAGCAAAGGTCGGTCTCAAGGAACTCAGGTTCATAGTTATCGGGAGCGTTCTCCCATACTCTCTCCGCACAAGCAAGAACACGGAGCGCCTTGTCTGCCATAGCCTTGTTTGCCGCGAGTATCTCTGCCTTGTACTCCTCGGTCATAGGAAGTACGTTGCCGTCCGCAAGATAATGAGTACATTTTCCGATGATAACGTCGGGAGCACCCTTTGTGTACTGAACGAGATCGTTCTCGCGCGTATGAACGGTAGACATCATCTTTCTGCCCGAGTCGAAGGGAGCTTCGCCCGAACGCGGGAATTTTGCCTTAAGATCATACTTTGCGTATCCAAGCTTGTTTGCCCAAACAACGAGAGCAGCCTCGGTAGGCTCACCCGTAACGTTTCCGTCAGTGTCTATCTCCGCGTCACAGCAAAGAGCCATTGCGGAAGCGAGGTATACCTCGTCGCCCGTAAAGCTATCGACAACGGTCATCTTGTTCTGAGTAAGAGTACCTGTCTTGTCCGAGCAGATTATCTGTGCGCAACCAAGCGTCTCAACTGCGGTCAAACGGCGGATTATCGCGTTACGCTTAGACATATTGGTAACGCCGATCGAAAGAACGACAGTAACAACTGCCGCAAGTCCCTCGGGAATAGCCGCAACCGCAAGTGAAACAGCGACCATGAACGAAGGAAGGATCGTTTCTCTGAAATCAAAGTTTCCTGCACGGATAAGCTGAACGCCAAGAACGATCACGCAGATTCCGAGAACGAGCCAAGTGAGTATCTTCGAAAGCTGATTGAGCTTTCTCTGAAGAGGTGTCTCTCCCTCTTCTGCCTGTTGAAGAGCGCCTGCGATCTTACCCATTTCGGTATCCATACCCGTAGCGGTAACCACAGCCGTACCTCTTCCGTAAACGACCGTACTGCCCATATAAAGCATATTCTTACGGTCTCCAAGGGGAACGTCCTTTTCGCCTTCACGAAGCATAATAACGTCGATAAACTTTGTTACGGGAACAGATTCTCCCGTAAGAGCCGCTTCCTCGACCTTAAGGCTTGCGTTCTCGAGTATTCTCGCATCCGCTGGAACTGCATCGCCTGCTTCAAGAAGAATGATATCGCCGACTACGAGGTCCTCACTATGAATGACCTGAACCTTTCCGTCGCGCAATACCTTTGAAGTCGCCGCAGACATTTCCTGCAACGCCTCGATCGCCTTTTCAGCCTTACTTTCCTGATATACACCAAGCACTGCGTTGATGATAACAACGGCAAGAATGATGATAACGTCGGCAAAGCTTTCGTTTTCAAGCACGGCAAGCACACCGCTTATTGCGGCGGCAACAAGAAGGATAAGGATCATAGGGTCAGCAAGCTGCTCAAGAAAACGACGGACAATGGATTTACCCTTTTCCGCTGCGAGACGGTTTTTACCGTTTGCCTCAAGACGCTTAGCCGCTTCCTCGGACGTTAAGCCCTCCTGCGTGCTTCCGATTTCGTGTAAGACTTTTTCCTTGTCTTCACAATAGAATTTCATGTTGAAATTCCTCCTAAAAAATGTATTTACGGTTTTTTAAGTTCCAAACTTTATAACCGCAAAAAACATACACAATTATTATACCAAAAAATAGGCTTTTCGTCAATACAAAAATCGTTAAAATATTTACAAAACACCTATTTTTGATAAAATTTCCCTTGCCAAGTATTTTTTTGATACAATATCTTGTCTATATCGTTAATAACAGATACCTTTTTTTTGCTCCATTCGGGAGCGAGAAGGTCCTCCGCCATACCGTCGCCCGTAACTCGCGCTACTACGGTTTCGGGTGGCAAAAGCTCTATCGCTTCTGCAACGAGAGAGACGTATTCCTCTTTTTCGAGCGGTATATATTCCCCACACTCGTAAAACGATGCCATTTTCGTGTTCTTCAAAACGTGCAAAAGATGTATCTTTACTTGATCGGGACGCAAGTCAGACACACGCCTTACTGTATCAAGCATCATTTCCCTGTCCTCATTCGGAAGTCCGAAGATTATATGTACGCAGATATTTATTCTATCCGAAGCAGCTCTTAGTCTGTTGTATCCGTCAAGGAAATCCGAAAAGCTATGTCCTCGGTTTATCTTATCCGCCACGCTGTCGTGTACCGTCTGAAGCCCGAGCTCTACGGTAAGGACCGTGCGTTCCGCTATATCGGCAAGATATTCGCACACCTCGCTTGGCAGACAATCGGCGCGCGTTGCGATATTTAAACCGACAGCGCCCTCAAGCTCTATCGCGCGTTCGAAAAGATCGCGCAATTTTTCTATCGGCGCGTAAGTGTTGGTGTGAGCCTGAAAATAAGGTATACACTTCCCCGTGCTCCACTTTGACGCAAGCTTTTCGCGAGTGATCCGATATTGCTCCTCGATAGGCAAAAGCGGACTTTCGGCAAAATCTCCGCTTCCCCTGCCCGAGCAATATATGCAACCGCCCGTAGAGCATCTGCCATCAATATTCGGGCAGGTAAATCCCGCGTCAAGCGGTATCTTTGCCACCTTTGAGCCAAAGGTCTTGCGAAGATAGTAGTCATACGTATAGTACCTTTTGTTCGTATCCGTATATTCATACGGATTTTCACTTCTTTGTGTTTTTTTCATATGTTTCTCCGCTACTCAAAAAGGCTTCCGATAAGGAAGCCTTCTGAATTATTTTTGAAGCAATTTTTCAAGTGCTGCAAGTCTTACGCATACGACAAGAACCTTCATAGCCTTTTCGAGATCCTCGTTCGACGGTAAGGTCGGCGCGATACGGATATTGCTGTCGTGAGGGTCTTTTCCATAAGGATAAGTAGCGCCTACCTTTGTAAGAACCACTCCAGCCTCGCTGCAAAGAGCATAAGCACGCTTTGCGCAACCGTCCATCGTATAAAGGCTTACGAAATATCCTCCCTTGGGTGCGTTCCACTTGGCAACACCCGTGTCCGCAAGAGCCGATGAGAGAACACGCTCAACTATCTCAAATTTAGGACGAATGACCTCCGCAAGCTTCATCATATGTTTATGGATATTCTCTGCGTTGCCAAAATATTTCACGTGACGGATCTGGTTGATCTTATCGTGACCGATGGTCTGAACACCCATAATTGGCTTTATCTGCGCGAGGTTGTTCTCCGATGCCGCCATTATAGCTACACCCGCACCTGGGAAAGAAATCTTTGACGTGGAAGCAAAGCAGAACACTCTGTCCTCATTTCCGTGTTTACGGCACTCCTCAAATATATCGAGAAGCACATCTCCGCCCTCAGAGTAAAGCTCATGTACCGCATACGCGTTATCCCAGAATATACGGAAATCGGGAGCGGCGGTCTTCATAGCAGCAAGACGGCGTACCGCATCGTCCGAATAGGTAAATCCGTCGGGATTGGAATATTTCGGACAACACCACATACCCTTAATGGAAGCGTCAGAAGCAACAAGCTTTTCAACGGTATCCATATCGGGTCCGTAAGCAGATATTCCTACGGGTATCATTTCAATACCCAAAGACTCGCAGATAGCGAAATGGCGGTCGTATCCGGGAGCGGGACAGATAAACTTTACCTTATCCTCCTTTCCCCAAGGACGTGTTCCTCCGCAAACCCCGTAGAGCATAGCGCGGGCTACCGAATCGTACATAAGGTTGAGAGACGAGTTTCCGCCTACGATTATATTTTTTTCGGGAATATTCAAAAGATCGGAAAAGAGCTTCTTTGCCTCGGGAATACCGTCAAGTATTCCGTAGTTACGGCAATCCGTACCGTTCTCAGAGAAGCAATCCTCTGCCGTCGAAATGCAGGTAAGCATATCGGTCATAATATCGAGTTGAGCCTTACCGGGTTTACCGCGAGACAGGTCAAGCGAAAGACCGAGAGCCTTTATATCACTGTACTCCTTCTCGATCGCAGCCTTTTCTGCTTCGAGCTGAGCCTTGTTCATCTGCAAATAATTCATTTGTGCCTCCTTAGCAAACTATAATTCTATACAATATCCTTAACATTTTATCACGTATCAAGAAAAAATGCAAGATTTTTTTTGCTTTCGTGCATATTGTTAACAAATTATTCACATTGCTCTTCGTTATTCCAAAATCTTCGAATTATTTCACAAAGTGATCTTGCATTTCCTGCATATCTTATATTTTTCCAATGCTCGGGAAAAAGCTCTCTGTATTTCGGGGTTGCGTATCTGTCGTCGGCAAGTATGACGATACCTTTGTCATCGTCTCTGCGTATCACTCTTCCCGCCGCCTGAAGCACGTTATTCATACCGGGATAGGTGTACGCATAATCATATCCCTCGATTCCATCGGGATCAACGTAGTCACGTATCATATTTCTCTCGTTTGAAAGTCCCGGAAGACCTACTCCGAATATGATAGCTCCTATGAGCTGACTTCCGGGAAGATCAACTCCCTCCGCGAACGCGCCTCCGAGGACACAAAATCCTATACGAAGGTGTCCCTCGTCGTTCTTGAAAGCCGCAAGGAAATCCTCCTTTTCCTTCAAACTCATATTCCTCTGTTGAACGACCGTCTCTACTTTAGGATACTTGCGCTTGAAAAGCTTATGTACCTCTTCCAAACAGTCATACGACGGAAAATACGCGATATAATTTCCCTTTTTGGAAATTACCGAAGCCGCAAGGATAGACGCGAAGCGCGGAGCGTTCTTTTCCCTTTCACTGTAACGAGTGCTGACGTAATCGGCAACGGCTATGCAAAGATTATCGGTATCAAAGGGAGACGGTAAAGTGATCGTCTGCGCTTTCTTTCCCCCTCCCAAAACGTCGCAAAAGTAATCGGCAGGCGTAAGGGTAGCCGAAAACAGTATAGATGCCTTTGCTCTGTTCAAAAGAGCATTCATTATAGGCGACGGATCAAGACAGCACGTCTGCACAGACACATTTCCGTCGGATATCTGAACGTAAGTAAGGAATCCTTTATCAAAATGCTCGTTTATGAGCAAAAATTTACGAACGTCGGAAACGAGCAGATTAAAGATGTCGACAGATGGGTGATCTCGGTGCTTTTTTATCCAAAGCTCACTCTTCTTTCTGAAAAGCTCCATAGCTTCATTAAATGACGAAACGGGTTCTCTTGCCACAAAAAAGCCTCTCTCTTCTCCCGAAGCATCGCGCGCAAGCTCCTCTTCGCAAAGTCCTCGCATAGCTAAAAAGGCTTTTATCGCGCTATCGCAGTAAGATACAGGCTCACTGTCGATCTCGTCAAAAAGCAAGATAGCATCTTCAAATGCTTTTCTGTCAAGCCTTGCCGAATACATATCCCTCGCTCTGTCCACGAGGTTATGCGCCTCGTCAATAAGGAATATATAGTTTTCCCCGCGGTTTTCGGAAAAATATCTTCTGAAATACACCGTCGGATCAAACGCATAGTTGTAATCGCAAATGATTATATCGCACAGCTCCGAGAGATCGAGCGATAGCTCGTACGGACACACACGATACTTTTTTGCGACCTCGCAAATGAGATTTCTCGGATATCCGTATCCGCCGTCGATAAGCTCGAAGATCGCGTCCTCGATCCTGTCGTAATAACCGTTCGCGTTTTCGCAATCGCAACCGTTACAATAATTTTTCAAACCGCCCTCAAGGCGCTTTGCGCTGCACATACACAACTGCTCCTTTGCGGATACGACCACCGTGCGAAGCTGTGTGCCTGCCTTATATATCTCGGAAGCGGCGCGATAGGCTTCTCGTCTCGTACTTGCCTTTGCCGTAAGATAAAATATCTTGTCTGCTCTTCCCTCACCGAGAGCGCGTACCGACGGAAAGAGTGCGGATATCGTTTTACCCGTACCCGTTGGCGCTTCTATAAAGAGTCTTTTTCCTCGCTTTATAGCTCGGTAGCTCTCTCTTATCATCATTTCCTGACCCTCGCGGAGCTCCTTATATGGAAAAACAGCTCTCCGTGCCTGCGGAAATATCTCAGTCTGCCGTTTTATACAAAGCAAAGCGCGGCGCTTGATCTTTTTCAAAAGCGACACAAAGAAGGCATTCAATTCAGATGCCTTAAAATGATAATTGAAATATTTTGTCTTTTTCGTATCTATATTGTAATACGTGATACGTCCGTCTATCTCGGAAAGCTCGTCACGGACGCAAAGGAAATACGCGTAGCACTTCATCTGCGCCAAAAAGACCTCTCGCGGAGGCTCTGAAAAATAGCTTCCCTTTACGCACTTTATCTCGTCGACCACAAGACCGTTTTCAGTGCGTATAACTCCGTCCGCTCTTCCGTTTACAGTATAATAAACGCCGTCAAGAAGTGTCGTGCATGACAGCTCTACCTCGGGATTGTAATATCCCCCCGTCTCGCTCTGAAGCTTTTTATGTATCTTAGCTCCGTCCGCCATAGCGCGATAGTCGGGCACGGAAACGCCAAGATCTCCGCATTTAAGCGCGGTTTCGCAAAGCGTTCGCACCGACGTTTCAATACAACATCTATCGTTATTGTAGCGTATCATAGCGTCTCCTTTCGATATCTTTCGTCATTATAAATATTATATCATTTTTGATCTCCGCCGTCAACTAAAATTTCTATCTTGATCATTTCCATTATTTTAGGGGTACACAAAACACGCCTTTGCGATTATAATGAATAATATAAAGCATTTAGAAAGTGAGGACACTTATGGAGATCATCATGATAAGCGACAGTAAGATCAAGGTCATGCTTAGCGCAGATGACCTCAAAGGATTTGATCTTGATACTGCTTCGCTTGATTATTCAAATACAGAAACAAAAAGAATGTTTTGGAATATTCTGAGCCGCGCAAAGCGGTCTGTGGGCTTTGATACCGACAGTCACAGGGTTCTTGTGCAGCTGTATCCGTCAAGATGCGGAGGGTGCGAAATGTTCGTCACCCGTTTGTCATGTCTTTCGGATACGGAAAAAGGAGAGCAAGACGAACGCGCTGAAATAGAATCGGTGATAAATCAATTACCGCCAAAGAAGAATTTCAAAAAAGAACATAAAGAAGGACGTATCGGCGCGTTTGCGTTTGAAAGCATCGGAAATCTGATAAGCGTTTGCCGACGGCTCGTAAATATGGGATACGACGGAGAAAGCGATGCTTACGTCGGAGATGACAAGCGCTCTTATCTCTTTCTTTCCGATATAGAACCCTGCGCATATCTTCCGCTTGACGAGTTTTCATTTATCTCCGAATACGGAACTACCGAAAATGAAGAAGCCACTCGCTCCTACGTTTCCGAACACGCAAAGGAAATATGTAAGAGCCGTGCCGTCGAAGAACTCGCAAGATTTTAAGGACAAGGGGACGCGGGATGCGAGGAGGCGCGATGAGGGGGACTTTTTGAAAAAAGTCCCCCTCAAACTCCCCTCAAAAACTTTCCTGAAATGGATATATTGAGTAGCCATTTTGTCTACTTCAAATTTTGAGTTATCGGTGGGTTTGATTTGACTAAATGGCAAAGCACGAACGAAACGGTTTTAACCAAGAGTCTTCTCCAGCGTGAGAATCTTGTTGCAAGCAACAGCCAAGTCCGACAAGTCGGACATTGGGTGGCACGAGTTTACGAGTGACGGATGAGGAGATCACCGTTTAGCCTATGCATAATTTGCTCTCCTCATCAGTCACCTTCGGTAACAGCTTCTCCGCTGGAGAAGACTTTGTTTATAATCGTTTGCTTTTATTCTCGATATTTTAATATTGCAAACTCACCGACTAACCGCAATTTATTAAAATATTAATTAAACAAAAATATCAAGAAACCAGATCGCCGCATATATTGACATAGAGTGCGGAAGTATATTTCCGCCCGAAAGGAGTATATGAATGAACGGCTCTAACTCTTTATCCGAGATCGGATATCTCACCGTCAGAGTGACGACCGCCCTTGGCGCGATACCTCTTGAAAACGCGGCGGTGACCGTTCGAGGAAGCGAGAGCGCAAACGAAAACGTTATATATTCGCTCTCGACCAATTCCGACGGACACACCGAGCGCATACCTCTCCCCGCCCCTCCAAAAAGCAATTCGTCTGCCCCAAACGGTCAAAAGCCATACGCCACGTACAGCGTAGACGTTTTTGCCGACGGATACTCTCCCCTGCATCTTTCAAACGTTCCCGTTTTTTCTTCAATCATCTCTATCCAACCCGCAATAATGCTTCCCATTATCGAGGGTGAAGCTTTGAGGAGGTGACATATGGACGCAAGACTTCCGATAATTCCCGAAAACGTTACGGTGCATCTCGGCGCGCCAAACACTCAAGCCCCAAACGTTACCGTTCCGTTTATCGATTACATCACAAACGTCGCTTCAAGCGAGATCTACCCTACTTGGCCCGAAAACGCGATACGGGCGAATATATACGCGCAGATATCCTTTGTTCTTAACCGCATCTACACAGAATATTACCGAACGCGAGGATATGATTTTGATATTACAAATTCAACCGCATTTGATCAATCTTTCGTAAACGGAAGAGATTTTTTTGAAAACATAAGCGAGATCGTCGGAGAGATCTTTAACAGCTACGTCGTCCGTCAAGGCTCGGTCGAGCCGCTATTTACCGCCTACTGCGACGGAGTTGAGGTCACGTGCAGCGGTCTTTCTCAATGGGGTACTGTCTCTCTTGCGGAGCAAGGCTACACACCTTACGAGATCCTGCAATATTACTATGGAGACGACATAGACATAAGAATGAACGTACCCGTTGAAAACGTAACGGCAAGCGTTCCCGAACGCCCTCTGCGGTTAGGAAGCGCGGGAGACGACGTCCGTCAGATACAGATACGTCTCAACCGCATCTCCGACAACTATCCGTCAATCCCCAAAATAGCGATCCCCGACGGAGTTTTTTCGTTCGACACGGAAGATGCCGTAAGGCGCTTTCAGGAGGTCTTTTCTCTCACCCCCGACGGCATAGTCGGCAGAGACACTTGGTATAGGATACAATTTCTCTACAACGCCGTAAAAAAGCTGAACGAGCTTAATTCGGAGGGAGTAACGCTTGACGAGGTGACCGATCAGTACGACGAGTCGGCGACCTTAGGAGAAAGCGGAGACGAGGTGAGAAACATTCAATACCTTCTTTCATATCTTTCTCTCTTTTATGACAGCATACCTCAAATAGCGCTTGACGGCTTTTACGGTCCTGCTACAGAATCGGCGGTCAGAGCGTTTCAGGAAACATTTGACCTGCCCGTAACGGGAGCAGTCGATCTTGCCACGTGGGACGTTCTTTACAGAACGTATCTCGGTTTTCTTGAAACCATTCCATTTAAATATACTGAAGGCGTTGTTCTTCCCTATCCGGGTGTTCCTCTGCGCTTAGGCTCGGAATCCGACACGGTTCGGCTCTTACAGGAATATTTGAATTTCATAGCCGAATTTTATCCTCAGATCCCCACCGTTCAGGTCACGGGTTACTTTGGAACGCAAACGCAAAACGCAGTCCTTGCGTTTCAAGCCTTACAGGGTATCACTCAAAACGGCACGGTCGCCGCTAACACGTGGAATGAGATAACGACGCTTTACAGAGATCTCTACCTCGGCTCTCGATTGAACGAAGGGCAGTATCCCGGTTACGAGATAGGAACGTAAGGAGGTATTATGGAATCATTGACAAAAGACACAGCTACACGAAATATACAAAGATATCTGAGACGTCTGTCATATGAAAACAAAAGCATACCGCGGCCTCCCGTCGACGGCATCTTCGATACCGCAACAGAGGATTCGCTAAAAGCATTTCAACGGCTCTACTCACTATCCCCTACAGGTCGGGCGGACAAAGTGACATTTGATACGCTTTTTGCCGCGTATCTTTCGGCAACAGAAAAGACCGACCGCAGACAGACCTTGGACGTATTTCCAAAAACACCGAGAGATCACGTTATCGATATTGGAGAGGAATCCCTGACAGTTTCGGTTCTTCAGCTTATTTTAGGAGAGTTGACTGCAGTCTTTGACGTGCTTGAATTTTACGAAGCAACGGGCATATACGACGAGTCTACTGCCGAAAATGTACGAAAATTTCAAAGGCTCTCGCGTCTGCCGATAACGGGAAAGGTCGATCTTGTCACGTGGAACCGTATCCTCCGCGATTATTCAAGCACTGAAAGTGCCGAGGACAGCGATACATCTCTTCAAGGCAGAACACTTCAAGAGCGTTTTTAACAGTAAAAGCTTCTTCCTTGTTTTAGATCACATAAAAAACGCTTGTCACAAAATATAATTGATGATTCAAATTTTGATTTGTCGGTGTGTTGTGTTTGCATAAATTTAACCGAACGGTAATGGACCGTCGAGGACGCCGGTCCCTACAGTGTGTAAAAATTGCACACATATACCTCGCCGTGAGGCGATGGTAAAACCTAACAATTATAGATTATCTTGTAGGGACCGGCTTCCTCGACGGTCCTAATACAAATGATTTAAACTAATCAAACGATATAACAATCTGCTCGATAAACCGCAATTTATCGAAAATCAATTATTTTATATAACATAGCATTCGTTAAAAACACTTAAACACGTCAATAATCAAATCAAAACAGTTGAAAGGAAGAAGCAATATATGACAGAAAAATTCACTCAAAAAGCGCAAAATGCCCTAAAATACGCGCTCACCTCCGCTCAGGAGATGGGTCATAGCTATATCGGCTCGGAGCATCTGCTTTTAGGTCTCGCGTCCGAACGCGGCAGTATTTCCGCGCGTTTACTGGGAGCGCGTGGTGCAGAGCCGGAAAAATTGCGAAGAAGCATTATAGAGCTCACGGGAATGGGTACTTTTAGCGACGTAACACCCGCAGATATGACTCCGAGAGCAAAGAAAATAATCGAATCCTGCGCGATCGAGGCAAGAGAAAGCGGAAACCGATATATCGGAACGGAGCATATCCTGTCCGCTATGCTCAACGAACGCGATTGTGTCGGCGTAAAGCTCATCGAATCGTCAGGCATACCCGCCTCCGAGCTTAAAAGCGACCTTGCCGCTTTTATGAGCGCGACAGGTGACAAAGCGAAAGGCTTCGATCAAAAGAAAAAAGACGACAAGGCAAAAATAAAGGGCGCTCCAACTCTGAGCTTATACGGAAACGATCTTACCGCTATCGCTAAAAACGGAGGCATTGATCCCGTAATAGGCAGAGATGCAGAGACCGAACGAATGATCTGTATTTTATCAAGGAGAACAAAAAATAACCCTTGTCTTATCGGTGAACCAGGAGTTGGCAAGACCGCCGTTGTTGAGGGACTTGCAAAAAGAATATCCGAAGGAAGCGTTCCCGACACTCTTTCGGGAAAAAGAATAGTCACGCTTGACATCTCCTCTATGCTTGCGGGCGCAAAATACCGCGGTGAATTTGAGGAACGAATGAAATCTGTCATAGATGAAGCGTCAAAAAATCCCGATATGATACTTTTCATCGACGAGCTTCATATGATAATGGGCGCGGGCGCTGCCGAGGGAGCTGTAGATGCGGCTAATATCCTGAAGCCCGCGCTTGCGCGAGGAGAGCTTCGAATGATAGGTGCGACAACACTTTCGGAATATCGAGCGCACATAGAAAAAGACGCGGCTCTTGAGCGAAGATTTCAGTCTATAATCGTAAACGAGGCTACTCCGCTCGAAGCCGAACGCATACTCTTCGGTCTCCGAGACCGCTATGAAGCACATCATTCCCTTTCGATCACAGATGATGCCATTCGCGCCGCAGTCACGTTGTCTGTAAGATACGTCACAGACCGATATCTTCCAGACAAGGCTATCGACCTTGTTGACGAAGCGGCGGCGAGGGTAAAGCTTGAAAACACAAACGTTTGCCCCGAACAAAAAAAGCTTGAGGAGGAATACAAGCTTTTGACCGAGGATAAGGAGATAGCAATTACCGAGCAGGATTTTGAGCGCGCCGCAGAGCTTCGCGACAGAGCGGCGGAGGTTTCAAAAAAGCTCTCTGTCATCAAGGCAGAAAGCAACGCATCGACTCCTCTCTGCGTTACCGCCGAGGATATTGCGGCGATAGTAAAGGATAGAACAGGTATCCCCGTACACGCAAAACACGAATCCGACGACCTTTGTCTTAAAACTCTTTCAAGTGACTTAAAAAAGACCATAGTCGGACAGGACGAGGCTATCGACTCGCTATGCCGAGCTATAAGAAGAGGACGGATAGGACTCAAAAAGCCCGAGCGCCCTATCGGTTCATTTATATTTATCGGTCAAACGGGTGTAGGCAAAAGTGAGCTTTGCCGCGCGCTTGCAAGCTCCCTTTTCGGAAGCTCGGATACACTCATTCGCTTTGATATGTCCGAATATATGGAAAAGCACAGTGTCTCCAAGCTTATAGGCTCTCCACCTGGGTACGTAGGTTACGGCGAGGGCGGACTGCTTACCGAAAAGGTTCGAAGACACCCATATTCCATTCTTCTCTTCGATGAGATAGAAAAGGCGCACCCCGATATATTCAATCTTCTTTTGCAGATACTTGAGGACGGAGTGCTCACCGACTCCGAGGGCAGACGCGTGACCTTCGGGAACACGGTCATAATCATGACCTCAAACCTCGGCGCTAACAAGGGTGTTTCCTCGCGTATCCTCGGCTTTGCCTCGGGCAGTGAGGCAACGACAAGAAACGACACACAGGAGCGAATGAAAGAAGCTTTGCGTGAACAGTTCCGTCCCGAATTTTTGAACCGAGTGGACGAAATAATAATCTTCAATCCGCTCTCGCGAGAGGATCTTTCACGTATAGCACAGATCATGCTTAACGACGTTTCAAAAAGAGCAAAAGGGCTTGGAGTAACGCTATCGTTTGATCCCTCTGTAACCGAACTCTTAATAAAAAAAGGCGACCACGCAGAGTACGGTGCAAGACCTTTGCGCCGCGCTGTAGTACGAGAGGTCGAGGACTCGCTCTCCGCGGCGCTCATTGACGGAAAGCTTCACTCGGGCGAAGAAGCATTGGCTTTCGTAAAGGACGATAAGGTGTGTTTCCGTTCGCTTGTAACAGTTTAATATATAAAATCAAGAAGGGGTCGGTTTATTAATAAACCAACCCCTACATTAAATAAAAATTGAAATTTTAAACCCTTTTCTCAACAACAAAAAATCGACACGCAAATTTACGTGTCGATTTTTTACTTACATTATGATATTATCAGTTAAACATACCCGCGAAGATATCGTCGATGTCGTCCTTCTTTTCTTCCTTGACCTCTTCTGCATTCGCTTCCTCAACGTCGCCTTCCTTATCGAAGCCTGCGGCGATAAGCGTGATCTTCATCTCGTCGTCGAGATTCTCATCAAAGTTAACACCCCAAATAACGCTTGCGTTAGGATTGCACTCGTTGGTGATCATAGTACAAGCAAGATCAACGTCCTCAAGTCCAACGTTAACAGAAGCGGAAATGCTGACGATGACGCCCTTTGCACCCTTGATAGAGGTTTCGATAAGCGGACTGGAGATAGCCATTGTAGCAGCAGCCTGAGCCTTGTCCTTGCCGTTCGCGCGTCCTACACCCATATATGCTACGCCCGAATTTTCAAGTACGGAACGGATATCCGCAAAGTCGATATTTATAAAGCCTGCCTTATTGATAAGGTCGGAAATACTCTGAACACCGCGGAGGAGTATCTCGTCCGCCTGAGTAAATGCGTTCATGAGCGTTATTCTCGTATCGGACACCATCTTAAGTCTCTCGTTAGGGATAACTACGAGAGAATCCACATACTGCCCAAGCTCGTCAATACCGTTTCTTGCGCGTTCCATTTTGAGCTTACCCTCAAATCCAAAGGGAGTGGTTACAACGCCCACGGTCAAAATTCCCATTTCCTGAGCGATCTTTGCGACAATAGGAGCTGCTCCTGTTCCCGTTCCGCCGCCCATACCTGCGGTAATAAATACAAGATCCGCTCCGACAAGTGCGCTCTTGATATCGGAAGCCGCTTCCTCAGCCGCTCTCTTACCGATCTCAACGTTAGCGCCAGCGCCAAATCCGTTAGTTATTTTTTCACCTATAGCGATCTTATTAACAGCGATAGATTTCTTAAGAGCCTGCTGGTCAGTATTAACCGCTACGAACTCCACACCCTGCAAATTTTCCGTGATCATACGGTTAACGGCGTTGTTTCCTCCGCCACCAATACCAAGAACCCTTATTTTTATGCCAAACTCATTAGTTTCTTCATGCGCAAACGTCATTTTTTATTCCTCCTAAAATCGTGCTCCGAGCTCACTCGGAATACACTTTATATTTCTCATATATATGATAATATATTTTCTTTATTTTTGCAATAGCTTTTTTGAATTTTTTTGTTTTTTCGACAAAAACAACTTTTAAAAATGCCGCCCGATGCGGAAAGCGTTCCGTTTAGCAGGCGGCAAATCTTTTTGTCGTGATTAATTATGCACCAAACATACCGTCAAGAAAATCGTCCCACTTGTCAGAAGATTTCTTGGGAGCATCCTCATCTGCGTTCTCTTCCTTCTCTGCCTTGTCCTCCTTTTTAGGAGCTGCAGCGTCAGAGAAATTAGTAGCAATTATTGTTATGCGTATCTCATCTTCAAGTGTAGGATCAAATGCAACACCCCAGATGATGCTTGCCGAAGGATTGCACTCGTTTGTAAGCATCGAGCACGCGGTATCGATGTCCTCAAGTCCAACATCGGGAGAAGCCGTAATGCTGAGGATAACACCCGTAGCTCCCTTGATAGATGTCTCAAGCAACGGACTTGCGATAGCTTCCTTTGCGGCAGCCTCTGCCTTATCCTTACCGCTTGCGTTTCCGAGACCCATATGAGCTCTTCCCGAAGCTGTCATAATAGAAGATACGTCTGCGAAGTCAAGGTTAATAAAGCCCTCAACGTTGATAAGCTCAGAAATGCTCTGAACTGCGCGGCGCAGAACATCGTCTGCTACCGAGAACGCGTTAAAGAGCGTGATTCTCGTATCGGATACGAGCTTAAGTCTTTCGTTAGGAATAACAACAAGAGAATCTACGTACTGGCTGAATTCAGCAATACCATCATTCGCCTGATCCATTCTGCGCTTACCCTCAAAAGCGAAAGGCGTTGTAACGACACCTATGGTAAGGATCTTCATTTCCTGCGCTACTCTTGCAACGACAGGAGCTGCGCCCGTTCCCGTTCCGCCGCCCATACCTGCGGTAAGGAATATCATATCCGCGCCCTT